>DAHXGO010000002.1:0-25573 GCA_027332905.1 Microcaldota archaeon
CGCATTTGGGGAAGGGCACAAGGTTTAAAGAAACAGACATACGTCCTATGGGGAGGAATGCATATGGCGTCAGGGGCATCAGGCTCAACGATGACGACTATGTAATAAATGTGGTTTCGGCATCTAAGGATTCCAACATAGTATCGGTAACGGAAAAGGGCTTCGGCAAAGCTACGGAGATAATGAAATACAGGCTTCAGAAGCGCGGAGGCAAGGGAGTAATAAATATAAAATGCACCGAAAAAACCGGCGGCGTTGTAAGGGTCCTTGCAGCTGAGAAGGATAAAAGCATATTGATAGTGAATTCCAAGGGCTTATCAATACAGTTCGCGATTGCAGCCATAAGAGTAACGGGGAGAAACGCTAGCGGAGTTAGGCTGATGCGCTTCGAACCTCCGATTAAAGTAGTTGACGCCCAGATAGTATAATCAATTTAGGATAGGGCATTTGCTTTTTCAGTGCCCTTATTAATTTTTATTGTTTAAATATATTTGGGTGGGATGTTGATATCAGTAGTTGTCGTAGGCAATTGCAACTATAACAGCCAGGTAGACCTTATGCTCTCAGCTAGGGCTTTGGGTGCATCAAGCATAACATTCGCCGCACAGCTGGATAATAAACGGATCGTGAGCTTCAATAAGAAAGTAATCAAGAGGTGGGGAGGCGAGTTCAAGGTAGAATTTTCAAGGACCATCGCCGATGCGTTCAAGGATAGGAGAAATTATAAAGTGGTGTATCTTACGCAGTTTGGAGAACCACTCGGCAAGATTGCACATACCTTAAAGGCTTACAGGAATCTTTTAATTGTAGTGTCATCAAAGGAATCAATAAAAAGCATTATGGATAGGTCAGATTTTATGGTCAGCGTGTCAAGGCAACCCAACAGCGCCACGGCAGCACTTTCTGTATTCTTGCACGTATTTTTTGAGGGTAGAGAGCTTGCAGTGCATTTCAAGAACCACGAACAGGGATAGATAAGACACCTTTTGTTTGCATTCAGTCCTTTATGCCGCTGGTCGTTATCTTGATTATGCATTCGCCATCTGGCATGTTTGGCGAATCCACGAGCCTTACAATCCTTTTGTCTTCCTTGCTCTTCCTTATATAAAGCCTAGTAGTTGCAGCATGTGCCAATACGTTTCCACCTATTGGAGTGGTCGGATCTCCAAATAAAATGCCTGGATTGTCCATTACTTGATTTGTAATATAGACCGCAACGCCGAATTTGTCAGCCAGAATCTGTAGTTTATGTATATGTGAATTTAATTTCTGCTGGCGTTCCCCTAGTGCACCCCTTCCTATAAATTCAGACCTGAAAAGCGAGGTTATTGAATCAACTATTATGAGTTTTATGTTCTTTTCAAGTATTAGGCTGTCTGCTCTTTCCACAGTAAGGACCTGCTTTTCGGTTGTAGTTGCTCTCACCACCATGATGTTTCCGAGTGTTGCATCCGAATCCAATCCTGCTGCAGTTGCCATCGACACTATTCGCTCTGGCCTGAAAGTCCCTTCAGTATCTATGAAAAGCACGCCCCCTTCAAGGCCGCCTTTATTTTTAGGCAGCTGGGCATTAACAGCGAGCTGAAACCCTATTTGCGATTTGCCGCTTGCAAATTTGCCGTATACTTCTGTTATGGCGTTTGTCTCTACCCCTCCGCCTATAAGCTCGTCAAGATCCTTTGATCCGGTGGTTATCTTGCCTAAAACTCTCCTCTTTTCAGATACCGCGCTCCCTGTTTCATACTCTATGGTTGTCGCTTCTCTCGATGCGTTTATGGCTTTCTTTGCGCTTTCTACGCTTATGCCAGACACCTCGGAAAGCTCGTGCGGAGACATTGTTGCTATTTTATCAAGCGTGTCTATGCCTGCGGCGCGGAGCTTTTCTGCAGTTGTGGGGCCTATGCCTGGAAGGTCTTCTATTTCCTTTACGCTCTTTTCTTTAGCCATTGAAAAATCATCTTATAGTTATTATATGCAAATAACAATAAATAGGTTCACTTGGTATATGTAAGAGAATGATTTACCAAAGAATAAGGCCAGCGTCAAAGACGCTGGCAAGGCGACCAGTTCTTCACGACTTTCCTACAGTAGAGAACTCGTAATTTACTATGAATGTATAGGTTTAAAAGCCTTTCTAAATACCGGAACTTTCCATATTTTTGGATGACACAATGACTTTTTTGACTCTTGATTCGAGAGCAACCTTGGTTTCTTTAGCGTTAGGCATCTTGCTCATACTCCTTGGAGGCAGGCTTGGCGCGTTCTTCTTCATAGTGATGCTTTATTTCTTGGTAATATCTGCAATAGTGACCTGGATTGGCACGCCGTATAAGAAGAAAAGGCAACTGTACGAAAAAAGCAGAGGCATGAAAAACGTTGTTGCAAATAGCGCAATTCCTTTAGTCATGGCCATTGCATTCTTTGTTTCAACTATGTTTTTTGCAGGGCTTGAGCAATTGATAGTCTTCGGGTTCATTGGAAGCGTGGCTGCGGTAGCTGCAGACAAGTTCAGCAGCGAGCTCGGTGTGTTAGATGGCGACCCTATAATGATTTTCACGTTTAAAAAAGTCAGAAAGGGGGTTTCCGGAGGTGTTACGTGGTTTGGCCTGCTTATGGGAATTTTTGGGGCTTTTATGATATCATTGAGCGCTGCATTGCTTGTGGGAGGGTTTTTCGCGCCTGGATTATGGTACCTGGTAATAGGCATAGTATTGTCCGGGTTTATCGGCACTGTTGCAGATTCAGTAGCTGGATATTTCGAAACCAATGGAATAGGCAACAAATTCACATCTAATGCAATAGCAAGCATTGCTGGGGCGCTTGCGGCGATGGCAATATTTGCAATTTTAATAACGTGAGCGGGAAATCCCACACCATTCATGGGCGGGATGAGAGCGAACTGCAGAACGAGAAGGTATAAAAGTAATTCATCCACGACTTGAAAGTCGTGGCATTCTTGCCCTACGGGTGATTTTCTGGATAAATATGGTACAAAAGACCCGAACCTGCGTCGGTAAACCGTATTTGGCGAACTGGTCTACGCATCAGGACTAGAGGTAGGAATCACATTTGGCGAAGTTAGGTAATTGAAATCAGAGGCGCGCTCATCTGGATTTCGCCTCTTTTGCTTTGATTTTCTTGTATAATATATAAATTTTAATGGCTTCGCCAACCAGCAACCCCGTAGTCGCACCCAATAACAGATCGATAGATATCGATGCAATAGCATACATAGGAAGGTATGCGGCAATCAGATATCTTAGTACTACGGCAATACCCCAGAATAGCGTGATGCTGCGCGATTTTTTATAGTGGAGTTTGCCGCTTATATATGATATCTCTATGCCTATCGATAGCGAAATAGCGGCATACGCGCCCGCGAGCGCTAAAAGTATGATTGATATTATTTCATATCCGGGCAAGCCAACCGATACCGCAGCTGCAATGGCCACATATATCGCAGGTCTGAGGAAGACCCGGCGTAATGAGAATTTGTTCATTGTTGATGTCATGCCTGCGCGCCTAGCCACCATCAGAACTATTATCATTAGGAATATGGCGGCATATAGATTTGAATTCGCAGTTACGGTTTGAAGCATTTACTGGCCCGGTTTAATTGCAAGTCTGGGACAAAAGTCGTTAATCCACTTTTCGGTTAGTCACAATTAGATAGACCCCTTTTCCTATATATTCCTTTGGGCAATCTACTTTTGCACCGGTTCCAAAAGGGGCGTCTTGCCTGGGATTTTTAAGGAACAAAATTGTCTGGATAAAAAGAGCCGCAGTATGCGCCCATTCCTGCCTTATTGCTTATTTTCTAAAATGCAGGTACATTGCGCGCGCTGATGAAGAAACCGGAAATTCCAAACTATGCGGTATAAAATTCAACCCCCTAATACCGTGCGTCGTGAATAAAACAACGGCGTATTATTACCCCACACCATTTAGCTTTGCAGAAAAAGGAGCCAATGTATTAACAATTGAATCAAGGTCCTGCACGTTGGCGCCGAACGTCAAGGAAAAGTGCTTTCTTAAGATTCTTATCTTCTCTCGGATGGGACATTTCAATGGCTTATATATAACCCCGTCCTTTGATTGCGAAGAACCAATTTCTGGATGAAAGATCCTATCTGTCCGTTCTTTTACCCAGATATACCAGCTTAGTTTTCAAAGGCTTAGTCTGATCCAGTTCAGGGATATTGCATTTGCATCCCCACTTGCAATTCAAAGTAATTACATGTCCAGCAGGCCAGTGTGGGAAACCCAAGAGTTTACTTCGTGAGATGTGATGCAACCATTTGGAATTGAAATTAACCACTGAATGTCCACAATTCTTACAGACATTAAATTCCAAACGATTCATATTCAAAAACCTCCTTTGTTTTGATTGCGCCAGTCGGGATTTGAACCCGAGCGTTCAGCTTTTTCCTAGATATGGGAAGCTGATATCCTACCAGGCTAGATTACTGGCGCAGTTGCATTACCTTATATATGAAGTCGTCCTATTGTCTCCGCCGGTGTTTCCTGGGCCTAGCTGGGGCATGGGTATGCTGGTGGCTATCTGCTGCTCGAGTTCTTTAAGGGTCTGTGCGGTCTTCTCTATCATTTTGTCCAGATTTTTTGTGTCTATCTTTAGGCCAAGTTCTCTTGCAAGCATCTCTAGCACCGCTTTAGCTGCCCTGTGATCAATATCTATGAATGTGGTCTCTCCCATCAAGCATATGCCCTCCATACCGTTCATCTTAGCAAACGCTATTATAAGACCAGCCGACCCGAGTATAGTGCCTTTTGATTCTCCGAATACTATGCCCTTATTGCGGAATTTATTTACCACTGAAATGTTTGTTGCATTGCCGAATACTCTCGGATTCTGCGCCACGCTTCCGGATATATTATATCCACCTAATGTGTATATGAAACCGCCTTTCAGTTGGTTCTTGAAGAAATCCACTATCATCCTGTTGACCTCATATTGTCCCTCAGATGTCATCGCCTGCACATCCCCACTAAGCAATACTATGTCGGGGGTCTTTTTGCCCTTGGATTTAATTACATAAAACCTGTTGTTTACGAGGCGTATGCCGCCGTTCTTTAGCATCGCAACTTGATGTGGGAAATGGCTTGAATACAGCGTAGCAATCTTCTCTGCTTTGAATTCTTTTTTAAGGTGTTCCACAACTATCTTTCCTACGCTGCCTATGCCTGGCAGCCCGACAACAAGCATAGGATTTTTAAGTTTGGGAAGCGTTCCGTTAAGTTTTATGTAGGTGTCATCCATTCGATCATCCATATATTGCATCCATTACATTTTCTTTCTCTTTTTTCAGCTTCTCCTTTTCGATCTTAAAAACGATGCCTTTGGTGCTTTCTATAAGGGACACCGCATCTTTGATCTTATTTTCTGCCTCGTTATAATCTTGGCCGTTAGATGCCATCCGGTATTTAGGCGAGCTTATATATGATATATTAACGCCTTTCTTCTCTGCCTTTTTCAAAAGGTCGTTTATTGATGTTATTCCTGATTTTGTATTGAATGTGTATAATGTGGCTATGTATGATACATTGTGCTGCTTCTTCTTTTTGTTTACTATTATCAATGATGCTATGGCATCCTTCAGTTTTTTAGGTATCTCTAGTTTTTTGTATTCCTCAGTGTCATTTGCAGCATTGAAGAAAAGATTTGTGTAATTCTGGAATGCGTTCAAAACGTATTGTATTATCATGTCCTTGCTTTGCTGGCTTTCTTTGCTCATCTTAAGCGCCTGCATGAAAAGCCCGTTAAGCCTTTTCTCCAGGTTGTATTCGCTTATTTTTGTCTTTGATTCCTTTGCTGTGACTTTTTTTAATGATATGTCTATGGTATCCTTGTCCATATCTACGTATATTACCTTGCATACTACTTTTTGTCCCTGGTGGAGAAATTCCCTTATGTTCTTTATCCATCCAGATGATACCTCCTTTAATGGCAGAAAGACCTCTGTGCCGCCATATTCTGGCAGTTTGCAGTATGCACCATACCTAGTTATCTTAGATACCTCAGCTATTACTAATGAATTCTGTTTTGGAAATATTTTGTTTGACATGCGGTTATCACTTTTATTTCAGGTCACATGCCGAATTCCAGTTTTTTCTTTGTTCTGGACCCGAGGACCCTTTCCACCTTGTATTTGCAGTCCTTGCATTCAAGTAATACCTTTTGCCTTTTCGATACTTTTACTACTGTGGCTTGCCCTTTTACCTTGCCTATGTATCCCTTAAGCTTTCTTGCGCGCCTGCGTTTTCCTACATTAAGCCCGCTTTCCGGCTTCTTTGAGTATAATATGACCTTGTGGCTCGTATTCTTGCCGCATTTTGGGCAGAACGTCTTTATTTCTCTAGGTACTTTCATTTTATCACATTTAGATGTTTTATGATTTAAGCTTGCTCACATAGTGTGTTCTCAATTAAAAATTTTGCATCGTTAGCATTCTCTATCTCTAAAACAGAGCCTTTTTGCACGGGCCCTATCTTGCCTCCCGAAGGAAGAAATACTTCAGGTATTTCTATTATCGCCCGCAATGCAATGGCTCCGCTTTCCGCAGGCCTTCCAGATATATCTACTTTGTTTTCTTTTGTAACATTTATAAGTTTAATGTAAAAATCCTGCTCTGATTTTGGTATGGGCGATGGAAGCGGTTTATTGTATGCCACATATATTATGATTTTCTGCTTCCGCTTTTCATAAAGCTCGTTTGTTATTTTTATTATGTTGTTCTTTATAATTGATGCTTCCTCGTCGTTCGGGTTTTTGGATTCGAGCGATTCTATATCCTTTTTTATCTCGTCATAAAAACTCTTAGGTATAGTTTGGAGTTCGTTCGAGTATTTTTCTTTTTGATATACTTGCCATAGCAGGTCATAAGAAATACGTTCAGTTATGCCATCACCCCTGTGTTCCGGTAATATTTGCGGTGTTTTAAACTTTTGCCTGTGTGTAATTATAGATTGCTGTTTTTTTAAACATATATATAATATAATAAAATGTGCGAATAGCGGAATTGTGGGGTGGCCGGTTATAGCGAGGAGTGGATTTGAACCACCGATCTCCGGGTTATGAGCCCGGCGGGCACTCCAGACTACCCTACCTCGCTCTGTTTGCCTTTTCGCTTGATTTGATTTGCTGCATCTATACAGATTTCAAAATCTCTGTGATATCGTCTTTGCTCTTCCTTACCATAAGTTTATTACACGAACATTTAAAATTCGCTTCGTATGCTGCATCAAAAGTAAATATCATCTTACTGTCTTTGTAACATTTATCACATATGAAATAATCATTGCAATCGTCTTTTATCGTGCTTTCGGTGCTTGATACACTCTTCACATAATCAAAAAACTGGTCTACTTTATTGTTGTTTATATACCACGAAAACGAAAGCCATCCGTCTACGTTTTTGGATATGTTATAATTTGTTATTCCATATCCCTGCATGATATTCAGTATCCTTCTCACGCCATTTATCTTCATATCTAACATTTCCGCTATCTGTTCGTCTGTTTTTGGGGTTTCAAGCAGACCAAGCACCTCAGAAGCGCGCTTGCTAACATTCTTATTCAAATACGATATTATGGACTCGTTCTGCATTATTGAATCTATTATCCCTTTGGTCCTTTCGATGGCGGTCTTCTCGGCCAAGGCCTCCTCGATCTTCCTCATTTGTGATTTGGTTTCTTTGGCTTTAAGCCTCTTGCCTGCTTGAATCTTTTTTGCAACGCCTGCCCTGTTATTTATGGTGTGCCCTGCCCTTTTTTTAATAGAAATTGATTTCTTGATTCCTGAAGCACGTGCATGTGCTTTGGGTGCAACCGCCCGTTTGGGAGCAGCGGCATGAGTCGAACGATGTGCAGGCGCTGCCTTTGCATGTTTAATATTTACATTACGCTTTCCGGAAAACTTGCGTTCAGGGTTGTTGATTCGTTTTGACATTTAGATACACCATGAATTTAGAAGCGTAATCTATTTTGTATTTTCTATTATTTAAACCTTCCTATCCTATAATATATAGTAAATTGGTGCAGCCATGCAATGACGCGCGCAGGCAGGCAATATTTTTATATTTTGCTTATCAAAGCGTATAACCTAGCTATGGTTTTCACCACAGTGCAAGTGATAAAATGGGAATGTACAAAAACATAAAGCAAACATTTATAAAAGAATACAAAGACCGTTCTGACATTTATAAAAACAAACTGGCCGAATGGTCAAAGGAACCGCCAGTATCCAGAATAGAAAAACCCACAAACCTTTCAAGGGCGCGAAATCTTGGCTATAAAGCAAAAGAAGGCATAAAGGTTGCAAGAGTTAGGGTTAGGAAAGGCAACAGGAAAAGGGCTACCGTCGGAGGAGGCAGAAAGCCATCAAAGAGCGGAAGATATTTTTCAAGAAGCAAATCCCTGCAGTCTATAGCTGAAGAGCGCGCAGCAAAGAAGTTCACGAACTGCGAGATAATGAACTCATATTTTGTAGGAGAGATAGGCACTGACAGGTTCTACGAAGTAATAATGCTTGACAAGAGCAGCAAATCATTGCAGGCTGACGTCGGATATTCGCGCATATTGAAAAATCAACATCGCGCAGAACGCGGGCTCACAAGCTCGGGGCGGAAGCACAGGGGGATTTAGACGATTGGCTCTTCAAGAAAGTTTAAATACTTTGCAGAGATAAAGATAATAGAATACGGCGACAACATTAAAACCATTGGCGGCATAAAAACGTATGAGCGCAGCAGCATAACTATAAAAAAAGAAAAGGGCTGCATGAAAATAAGCATAAGTGCGGCTGACGCAACTGCGTTGCGCGCGTCAGTCAATTCTGTCCTGCGCGATGTGCAGACAATAGATGGCGCGACCGCGTTATTCCACAAATCGCAAAAAAAGTAAAAATATATAAATATATGGCGATATCAATTAATACCCTAAAGCAGGTAAATACTGATTTATCTGAAAGTGTGCATTGTTTAATTACAATTTAGTGTTATAAATGGCTAGTTCACAATATTGGCAGAAAAGGCGTGCTCATAAACGCCTGCCCAGGATACGCAGCAGTGCGTCCAAACAGCCACAGGTGGGCATTACAAATCTTGTTACCTATAAAGCAGGAATGACGACATTATCGATGCTGGACGATTCGGAATCCCAAAGGAAGGGCATCGAGGTCATGAAGGCATGCACTGTGCTTGAGGTCCCAAAAACTGAGTTTTACGGGATCAGACTTTATAAGAAAAGCCCGATAACCGGCTACAGTGTCACGCATACCGAGATATACGACAAGCAAATAGCCCAAAAACTTGGCATAAAGAAGCTGGCTCACGATAATGCATATCTAAAGGATGCCGAAAAGGACATTCCGTCATGCTCAGATGTGAGTGCCCTGCTGGTTGCGTTTCCAGAAGGCACAAGCACAGGCCAAAGGCACCCGCAAAGGTTCGAAAGCGCAATATCTGGAAAAACTCTGGAAGAAAAATCCAAGTTTGCAAGCGAGATGCTCGGCAAAGAGTTAAAGCCGGCAAACGCGTTCAAGCCAGGAGAATACATAGATATAAGCTCAATATCCATAGGCAAGGGGTGGGCAGGAGTTATAAAAAGGCATGGCGTTTCAAGGCTGCAGCATAAAGCTACGGGGAAGATAAGGCACGTGGGCACGCTTGGCGCATTTACTCCTGGAAAGGTCCTATATACCGTTCCGCACGCAGGACAGTTGGGATTCAATTACAGGACGGAATATAATAAAAGGCTAATAAAGATAGGCGCACAGGCAGATGCCCAATCAATAAACCCTAAACAAGGTTTCGGGAAATATGGCATGGTAAAGAACGACTATGTCATAATAGAAGGATCGGTTGTAGGCCCAGCTAAAAGGCTGGTAAGAGTAAGGAAATCAATTCGCAATACAAATGCAAGCGGCATAAAGGAGCCGAAAATCCTATATATGAAGCAGTGATATCATGGCTCAAGCAGATGTTTTATCTTTAGAAGGGAAGTCCGATCACCAGATAGAGCTCCCATACATATTCGAGAAGGAGGTAAAGGACTGGCTCATAAGGCGAGCAGTAATAGCTGAGAGTTCACAAAACCTGCAGCCGCAAGGGCATTATCTGCTTGCAGGAATGCAGACTACTGCGGCATATTACGGCGCAATGATGTCGTACAGGACTGGAAGGCACATGGGTAAGGCCATAAGGCCAAGGGAGAAGCTCGGCGGTGGAGTGCAGGGCAAGGTCAAGCGTATACCGTCATCAGTGAAAGGAAAGCGCGCACACCCTCATGTCATAGAAAAAAGGCTTAACGAATATATAGGAAAGAATGAGTATCTCCACGCAATGGAAAGCGCCATCGCTGCAACCGCAAGATTTAACAGCAAGAATGAGAAGATGCCTTTGGTAATGCTTAATGAAATAGAATCCATAAAGAAGACAAAGGAGATGGTCAAGGTGCTTAAAAGCCTAAGCCTCGATGGCATGATAGGCAAGGCGGCGGCAGGCAAAAACAGGAAAGGCATAAGGAGGTCATCAAAGCAGCGCATTTCAAAGCAGTCCGTGTTGCTGATACTTAACGAAGATAAAGGAGCTATAGAAGCGGCAAGGAACATACGCGGAGTAAAGGCATGCACGATAAAGGAGATAAGCGCAAACAAGCTTGCTCCCGGAGGCAACTCGATAAAAGTTGCCATATGGAGTGAGGACGCAGTTAAAAACATAGCATCCATAATATCAAAGGCCGAAATGAAAAAAGCAGCAAAGACAATAAAGGTGTGAAACATGTCAGCATTGATACATCCGATAGCTACAGAAAAATCCATAAGCCTAGTTTCAAAAGAAAACCTGATAGTGTATTCCGTTAGCCTGGGTTCTACAAAACCTGAAATAAAGAAAGAATTCGAGCGCATGTTCAACACAAAAGTGGCAAAAATACGCACGGTCAACATGCCCAACAACGTAAAGAAGGCATTCATAAAACTCGCGCCAGGCGCCAACGCCAGCGACATAGCAATGAAATTGAAATTGGTGTAATTAATGGGAAAGAAATTGAGGCAGCAAAGGAGAGGAAAGGGATCGAACGTCTATTCAAAGCTACCTGGGACATTCGACATCAGCGTAGATTTTCCCAACGGTTCAAAAACCACAACTGCAGAAGTGGTATCATTATTCAATCACACCGGGCATACTGCGCCCCTAATGGAAATATTATATGAGGACTTTTCAAAAGGGCACATGATAGCCCCGGAAGGCATAAAAATAGGCGACAAAATAGCCATAAACAAGCAATCAAGCTACTCATTGGGCAGCGTAGTTCGCTTATCTGAAATACCTGAAGGTATACCGATATATAATATAGAATCCATTCCGGGCGATGGGGGCAAATTGGTAAGGTCTGCAGGCGCTGCAGCTTACATATCTGGCAGAATAGGCGAAAAGGTAAACGTTAAAATGCCGTCAAAATCAAATGTTCTAATGAGCTCTGACTGCAGGGCGCAGCTCGGAGTTGTGGCAGGGGGAGGCAAGAAGGATGCACCCATAGTGACCGCAGGCAAGGCACATTATATGAATCATACTTTAAACAGGCTATGGCCGAGGAACAGGGGCGTAAAGATGAACCCAGTTGACCACCCATTCGGCGGCAAGCAGCACCATAAAGGCAAGAGCAGCATGACGTCTAGGAACGCTCCACCAGGAAGAAAGGTAGGACATATAGCTGCAAGGCGCGTAGGAAGGAAGAAGAAATGAGTAGATGATTAAATGGTAGAAAGAATAGCATTCAAAGGCAAGATGCCAAGCGATATTCCGTCGATGAGCAGCGAAGAGTATCTTTCACTGATAAAGTCAAGGCAGAGGCGCTGGATTAAGCGCAATTCGTTGCAGTACCGGACGCTTATAAAAAAGGTAGAGGAGCGAAGGGCTAAGAACAAGCCAGTAAGGACGCAGACGCGCGAAGCCGTCATACTGCCGAGCTGGATAGGCATGACATTCGAAGTATATAGCGGCAAGGAGTACCAGAAACTCCAGATAGAACCCCAGATGTTGGGCCACAGGCTCGGCGAATTCGTGTACACGACGAAACGCGTGCAGCATTCGGCTCCAGGAATAAAAGCAACCCGTGGAAGCAAGTTCCTCTCGCAAAAATAGGTGAATTAATTGAATTACTCTTACAACGGAAGCAACAAAGAAAAAGTGGTCTTCGCAGGGCAGAAAGACATAAACGCAAGTTTCAAGGATCTGACAGAAGTGTGCACATCCATAAGGTACATGAAGGCGGAAAAGGCAGTAGACATGCTGGATTCCATAATATACCTAAACATGCCGATAGAATTCAAGCGATTCAACAAAGGCATGGGCTCTAGGCATGAAATAGGCGGAAAGAAGGGCAGGTATCCAAAGAAATGCGCAGCAATAGTCAAGAAGACATTAATCAATGCAATATCGAATGCAAAGATGAAGGGCAATGATGTCGAAGACATGGTTGTAGTTCATGCTTCGGCGAACAAAACCCAGATACTGATGAGAACGCCATCAAAAGGCGTGCTTTTCTTCAGTGACAGCTATGGGTATGGCACCCTGAGGAGGAGCGACATAGAGTTTTCCAAAGTTGAGATAGGCTTGGCCAATCCTTCCGAGATAAAGTTAAGCGATAAGGCGCAGGCAGCGATAAAAGCCCAGGCGTTCAAGGCAAAAGCAATATCACGCGCAAGCCGGGATGTGGTTAAGCCTAAGAAGGCGGAAAAAGCAAAACCTGCAAAAGGGCACATACATCCAGAAATGGATAAAAGCACGCCCAAGCAAAGCGCAAAGGCCGAACAATCTAACCCTTCCGAAACGCCAGTAAAGGAGGAAAAAGCAAAGGAACGCAAAGAGATAGCAAAGGACGTCCAAAAACCCTCGGCTAAGGCAGCAGAGGGCGAAAAAAAGCATGAGCATAACATTGGAAGCAAACAAGGCGTATGACGATGGCAATAGAAAAAAAGTTCATTGACGATTCTATAATCAAGGCAAACATATCGAAATTCCTAAGCAAAGAACTTTCCCGCGCCGGATTCTCAAGGGTTGAGATACAAAAGACGCCAGTACTGACAAGGATAACTGTGCACGTCCTGAACCCTGGAAAGGTCATAGGCAGGGCAGGTAAGACCATAGATGAGCTTACGGACTCCATAAAAAGGAGGTTCAATGTCAACAATCCGCAGATAAGCGTAGTTGAAATAGACAACAAGATGCTCGAGCCGTTGCTCGTTGCAAAGGATATAGCATTCAAGCTTGAGAGGTCCATAAATGCCAGGAAGATACTTCAAATGACCCTCAAAAGCATAATAGAAAACGGTGCCATAGGCACAGAAATAATAATAAGCGGCAAGCTTGCGGCAAAGGGCGCACGTGCCAAAACAATAAGAAAGAGCGTAGGCTACATGCCGAAAGCCGGCGACGTGATGAACCTAGTAACGGAAGGCGTCGCGACAGCATATCCAAAGTATGGCGCCATAGGCATAAAAGTAAGGATAGTCCCCCCAGGAACGAAATTCCCAGACAGAGAAATGAAAGTGCTTGAGATGCCAAAGTCCATAATGAACAGCTAATAAAAGCCAATAAAACCAAAATTAATATTAAACAGTCGGCACCATTTAATTTACTTTATTAGTGATATGAGCATGGGTTCCATAATACTGATAAGCTTAATAGCTTTCTTCTCGATGTTCATACCTGGCATACTTCTAGCATTTGCACTGCTGAAAAATACCAAGCTCGGGTTCTTCGAGATATCCGTAATAGGGTTTATATTCGGGTTGATAGCTCCAGCCACAATGACGTGGCTTGAAGCCTATCTTGCAAACTACATTCATTTTTTCACATTTTCACTTGCACTTTTTGAGATCAATGCAGTGATATTATCTGTAATAGGTTTCATATTGTGCATCCAACAAGGCGTTTTTACAATAGATTCATTTAAGAGGTTGAAATCCACCATCAGGGTCAGCGAAGCTAAAGCAGAAGCAGCCGAAATATCATCTATGGAAAAGGACTACAAGAAAAGGCTTGAAGAACTCAGGGCAAGGCTGAACAATTTTGAAGACTCAAAAGCAATAATAAAGAAGCATCTCGAAGAAGAAGAAGCCCTCAGGTCAAAACAGTCGTCAGAACTTGAAAAGGTGTCCTTCGATGAAGAAGAGAAGGCTAAACTTAGAAAGCTCCATGCGGAAGAGCTCGAAAGGCTTGCATTGGACCACGAGCAGGAAGAAAAAATACTGCTGAAACGTCTTTCAAGCAATGCAAAAGGCATCTCGAGCCCCAATGCGTATGGATTTTTATCCAAAAACTGGGTATGGCTGTTGCTGCTGTTTATAATGCTGCTCACGTTTGCAACAAGGATGCAGAGCATAGGAATAGCGCCTAAATTCTTCGAGTTTGATCCATACTTCGACATGCTGAGCGCACAATCAATACTGACATTTGGCCACCAGCTGCTATATTCGCCATCTGCATGGCCGACCATACCTACTGGCACCATAATGAGGATACAGCCCATAGTGCCTTATCTGGAAGCTTACTGGTACAGCCTAGCTAATTCCTTAGGGCCGCATCTTTCCACATTCAGCACGTCGCTAATGAGCTATGTTGGCGGCGTATACCCTCCTATAACCGCGGCGCTGCTGGTATTCGTAATATTTATGCTCCTTTACCACGAGTATGATAAATACATAGCCCTCATAGGTGCATCGCTTGTAGCAACAATGCCGGTTATATTCAGCACATTTGTGGCAGGCGAGCAGCTACTTGAACCATGGGGCATATTCACACTGTTCTTCTTCTTTGCGGCATACATGCTTGCAGTGAAGAACATGAAGAGCAAGCGCCTTGCGATATTCGCAGGTATAGCATTCGCATCAACATTCCTCGGCGCACACTATTACACAGTAGATACGGGAGTATTGACGCTTTACATACTGATACAAGGAATAGTGAGCCTTGCTCGCAGGGACCTAAGCAGGGACTTCTATAAAATGAATGCAATAGTGCTTGTTGTCATAGGCATATTTCTAGCTGCGTATCACCCGTACCACGCAACGCTTTCAGGAAGGATACCAAATCTATTGGGCCTTCCGATAACGATAGGGGCGCCCCTATTTGCATTGATACTTATAGCGATAATGGACTACGTTCCAAAAATACTGCATAAAAATCACATCCTATTCAAGCGCCTTGACAGCAAGACATATATTGAATGGATGGTGCTGCTGATAATTATCGTAGGGGTGGTCATGCTGCTTACCCCTATAGGCAAGCCCATAACCGCTTACATAAACCTGAGCAAGAAGTTCACAACGCCATCGTCCCCGCTTTTCATGACTGTCCAGGAGTTCATACCTACTGGGCTGGCATATAATTTTGCCTCTCAGGGCTTTGGAATAATCGGCGCAAGCATTGGCGGGTTGCCTTTGCTGGTATGGGTAATATCTGCGCTTGGAATAATCCTGCTTTTAATCAGCATAATATTCAGGAACAGCAAAACAGGCATATTCTATCTTGCCATAGTAATTCCACTAATGATTGCTGGATTCTCCGAAGTAAAATACATGCCTCATTTTGGCGTGGCTTTCATATTGCTATTCTCCATAATAATCGGCGAAATATTCTATCTTGCGAAAGCCAAATTCAAGCTTCAGAACGAATCAAAGCTAGCTGACGAAGAAAATACTGGCAACACATTCTCTGACGTCTACAAAAACAACAAGCTACTAGTATATGGCGTTTTCGCGATAGCGCTGTTCTTTATATCAACGATACTTGCAGTGATATTCCTCCTGGTCACGATATCGTTCGACAAAGTTCCCGGGCAGAAAACGAAGCTATACGCGCTTACTGCCTTGTTCATCATCGCAATAATTATCAGTACCCTAATGAACCACCATGTGCTTCTTGGCGAATCATCCTCATTAACGAGCGCAATTTCAGCGTACTTCACTAATGCTGCGAATCCATTTTCGGCATGCTCAGTTATAGGCAGCCATGGCAACAGCATAGGCGCAGATCTCTACTGCAACGTAGTGCCCAGCTACTGGCTAACCGCTGCGCAATGGATGGCAGCAAATGTCGGCCCATACGCGCCGCGCATATTGGCATGGTGGGATTACGGAGACTGGATAAACTGGTTTGGCCACAGCAACGCTGTAATAAGGGGAGACAATGCCAACGCCCTGGAAGATTATGCAGTGGCAGCCGATTATGTGCTAGGCCCTAAGGACGGTTTCAATTCAAGCGTAATGGCTAACATGATGAACACAAATGAGACCAAATACATAGTGATGGACCAGGGGCTCATACAGAAATGGCAGGCCCTAGATTTCCTTGCATGCGTACATACAAATGCAACATCTGAAGCATACGCCATAGCACAAGGGCGTGCATCAAACCCCCCTGTGCCATATGTGCTTGGAAATTCGCCATGTGAAATAGCACACGACCCGGAATTTGCAGTCATACCTCTGCCGGCGTTGCTTCCACAAAACTCTTCGACGCAGAGCCTGGCATACTACTGCTCAATGTCAAACAGCACCACACAATTTGTAAAAACATATCTGGTGCATGGCAACAGCCTGTCTAACAACACTGTTTGCGTAGACACAACGCCAAGCAGCAATGGCGTATTAAGCATATATAATGCAAACGGAACAAAGCTGAATGCAGTATTGCAATCATCCGAACTACTGGGCGAAGTCGGCATAAGCGGCACCCCGTTCCTCGAGTATCTCATGATATACCTGCCAAACGCCCCGAACAACACGATAACGGATGCGCCTTCCCAATTCTACAATTCATCGTTCTATAAAGGGTTCTTCTTTGGTGCGCTGCCTGGATTCAAGCAGGTATATCCTGCAAATGCAACGGGCATAAACTTCGTGAACGGCACATACCCAATAAGGATCCTTGCGCTGGACAACTTTACTGGAAAGCTGCCTCCTGTGCCCTCGAAACCAAGCTATGTGCACAATAATCTAACGATGCCTTAACGTTTTTATTTGTATTGATGTAAAAGTATTTACCATGGGCTTGTAGCTCAGCCTGGTCAGAGCGGCGGTCTTATAAAAACCTTAAGAAAGCCGTAGGTCGAGAGTTCAAATCTCTCCAGGCCCATGTTTTTATCGAGGTTATAGCCCAATTAATGAGGTTGCCTGCGGTGGAGGCGACTTCGCTTGGAATAAGAGTATACCATGGTGCATTATTTGAGGAAGATTGAGCTGTATTTGTATTTATTCCTGACTGCTGCGGTGTGGATAATCCCAACATTCCTGCAGTATATCCTTGGTTATTCGGGGCAGTTTGCGGCGAAAGCGATAGCCCTGCCGTTCCTGGTGTGGGTAGTGCTGTCGGCATATTACCTTGTGCGGTGGTCGTATCATAAGCTCCAGGTGCATCGCCCTGCCCAGTAAGTTGCGGAAGTGCAAAGCCTCAAAAGAAGTTTTCTATAATTTTATCAGATTTTAAACTCTCTAAAAAGTTCATCTATGTCGTGTTTAACTAATGGGATAAATTGCGGTGCAAAGCCAAAACAGCCAACCACGCATACCCCCAAGTCGGAATAGGTCATTATCGAAGGTTTTGGGATTTTATCCTTTGAACCGCGTGCATCATATGAATCGTCTATCGTATCTTTTAGCTGCACTACGAAGTTAGCTATTAAGTTATAATCATTGGGTTTTAGGTAAACAATAGAAAAATAACCGGACTTGTTATCCAAATTTACCTGAAAACCTATAGATTTGCCGTTTTCAGATTTTTCAACTATTATTTTTGGCCACGATGGAAACATCTCGTTTGCTATATTGTTTTCTATTATGGTGGCCAATGTTCGCACTATGTGGGTTTCATTAGCTCCAAGTTCATTCCTTAAAATGCTTCTAATGGTTAGATCATTCGATGCGCTTCGCATTGATTTATATGTCCTTATAAAATTCGAAAGCTTTGATTCGACGTTTTGCATTGCCAAAAGGGTGTTTTTCACCAAACCAGGAAAATTTTCAATGTCTGATTGCTCTTCTATTGCTTTTATCAGTTTTTGGGCGGCTAAAAATATATCATCCGAATCCATGTTGCCGTAGGCTTTTCTACTCGTCTCTAAGAGTACATTTATTACGGGCTCTGAATTTTCAGCCAAATCGCTCTTAAGCAAGTTTACAATTTTATCTTCGTCTATATACCCATTTTGCATTTCAGATTTTTTTATGCGCAGCTCCCCCCTAATGTAATCTATTGCAAGCTTCTCATCTGTTATAAGCCCAGTTAGCTCCGTAAGCTTTTCCAAGTCCGAATATGACTCACCATGACAGCGACTCATAACTGACAGATCTAACGCCGCTTTCAGTGTCGTTTTATTTTTCACCCTTAGTAGGCTGTATAAAACAATATCTGAAAATTTTGATATCAGTTCCTGCCGTTCCCTATTGATGTCATATCCTGTTAATGCATCTGATGTTTCAAATAAATATTTTTGTTGTTTTCCCATGAAAAACATTTTTTGTTTTTAAACATCTGTGTTGGGCCTGTAATTTATTGTTGTGCCGTCCGTTATACTTGATTTGTCCAATGTGGGCAAAACATGAATTTAACGATGTTATAATAAAATCCAAGCATATAATATTTATAGATTGGCGTATGTGCGTGATAAAAGGGCAAGGCAGTAGCGCAAAAGCCATAATCAAGGCATGCAAAACGATGAAAAGCAGGCAAGCACGCCAAAATCAGTATCGTATGCCTTTACGGATGTAAACTCCACAGAAAAGGTATAAATATTTAATAGACAGTTTTTTATGTAAAAACCAAAAGATAAACGTGATAATATGGTACTTAAAACTAAAACACTAGAAACATCCCAATCAAAGTTTAAAGAAGTCGGCACAACGGGGGTTTTCATACTACAAACATATGAAAATTACAAAGGTTCAATATACGCTCTTCAGCAGAACGGATTAAGACCTCTTACACATCAAGAGGCACTAGTCCTAATAGACCAGAATCAAGAACTAAAAGATCAGTTGAAAGGAAAATGGTTCTATATTGATGGGAATGAATCTTCATTACCCTGCCCATCATCTGGATTCTACACGTTCAATGATAAGGGTGAACTTACCAAAGGAAAAGGAGAAATAGAAAAAACAGTTTATGTTTACAAAGGCCCACAGCCGTTGTCGCTCGTCGTGCATACGGACTACAACATCAGTGACAATGAGAAGCGTTTCGTTATCGATGGTAACCTCCCACTCGAAGATATTGCCCAAATAGTAGTCGGATTACCAAAATTGTAATTATATCGCGATAATGTGGTGCTTCAAGCCATCACAGGGCAACTATTTTATATCTGAACTCCGATAAAGGCAGGGTGCGACTTTGGCCGATGATTGCATATTCTGCAGCCTTTCCAAGTCAAAAGAGGTTTTATATAGGGATGATGTATGCTATGTGGTGCTGGACAAGTATCCCATATCAAAAGGCCACACCCTTGTTGTGACCAACAGGCACTTTGTCGATATAACGGATGCGGATGACGATACGGTGGCCCATATTGCGGTAGTCGCAAAGAAGTTTGCAGTGCTGTCTAGAGAAAGGTTGCATGCCGATGGAGTTAACGTGGGCGCCAACATAGGGAGAGCAGCGGGGCAGGCAATCATGCATGCGCACATACATGTAATACCTAGATACAGGGGGCAAGGCAGAGACTTCAATTATGGCAAAAAAGGGGAAATAAAGCAAGATGAAAAAAAGGAACTAAAATCCATCCTCGTATTGCAATAAGCATAAAATTAATGCGTTTCGAATTATCAGGTAAAGGTGTTTTTCTGGCAGAACTGCCTCAGATTATAGAAACAAAGATGAAAAAACAGGGCTACCACTTCATAGGCAGGCATTCCGCTGTGAAGATATGCGAATATACTGCCAATGGGCTAAGGGGAGAGACGCTTTGCTATAAATATTCTTTTTATGGAATAAAAAGCTGGCAGTGCATTCAAGGCACACCTGCAATAGGGTGCGATATAGCATGCAAATTCTGCTGGAGACTCATACCCGAAGAAATTGGTGTCAGATGGAACGAGCTCAATGCGGTAAGCGAATGGGACGATCCCAAAGCCATAGTAGACGGAATGATAACGGAGCAGAAACGCATAGTAAGCGGATTCAAGGCCACTGCCGATACACCTTTGAAGCTGAAGCGCTGGGAAGAGGCCAACGATCCCAAGCACGTAGCCATAAGCCTAACTGGCGAACCTACCTTCTATCCAAAGCTCAAGGCGCTTATATCTGAATTCCATAAGCGTGGCATAAGCACGTTCCTAGTTACAAACGGTACGCTTCCGGAAGCCATCGAAAAGCTGGACCTTCTGCCTACCCAGATATACATATCGCTGCAGGCACCTGACGAAGAAAGCTATATCAAAATTACACGCCCAAAGATACCAGACACGTGGAAAAGGTTCCTGAAATCACTATCGCTTCTCAAGGGTATAAAAACAAGGACCGTATTGAGGATGACATTGATAAAAGGCCTGAACATGCATAACCCCGAAGGATACGCGGAACTGATAAAGGCAGCACGGCCCAATTATGTAGAGGTCAAGGGTTTCTCATATGTCGGAGGGGCAAGAGGTGAAGATCGCGGGCTAAGCCTTACTAGCATGCCTAATCACGAGGAAATAAAAGCATTCGCGCATAAGCTTTCAGAACTGACAGGATATCTAGAAACCGCGGAGCACAAACCCAGCAGAATAGAACTCCTATCCAGGGATGCAGAATCTGCGAAAGGTAGGATAATAGACTTTTCAAAAATACGCCAATAATTCAGGATTTAGTATCTGCTTTCCCCTGCGCATAAAGCTCTGATGCAAGCTTGAACCTTGATACAGAATGTGCGACAACCCTGCCCTTGCCTTCAAATTTAGCCAGGAAAATGCCCTCGCCAGCGAACATCATGCTGCGTATGTTGTCTACTGAAGTTATTTTGTATTTAAGTGTGTTGTCGAATCCCGCAATATGTCCCGGGTCTATTTCCAATGGCTCGGTCCCGTCAAGCGTGTACTCAACTATGTCCCCAACCACGTGCAGGAATACGCTTCCAGGCCCTACAAACTTCTGCAGTATCAACCCTGCGCCTCCGAAGAACGCAACACCTATGCCTACCGTTTCGATTGTAAACTTTACCTGCTCGGTTGCGGCTATGAATGCATAGTGCTCTGCAGCAAACGATTCTCCCGCGGCTAACTGCACCTCATACGCCTTCCCTGGCAATACCCCGCCTATCGTTACGTTTCCGGACCCCCCCTCTGCTTTGAATTCTGTAAGGAATCCTGTTGCTCCAGTAGCCTTCCTTTCTATCGCCCCCACAATGCCTCCTGCAAGCTTTGGCATCATCTTTATGTTCTTGCTCTTGCTGACGAGCTTTCCTGCATCTGAGAAAATGCCCTCGCCCTCATTAAGCTTTATATTTATTACCTGCATGCTATGTCCGATTATTTGATACTCCATATTATCGGATAATAATCAAAATAAAAAACTAAAAATATACTAGCTGATGAAATGCGCATGTATGCCCGTCCCGCAATTCGCGCATGTGGTTATATAAGCCCTATCGGTTGCAAGTATTCGCACTGTGCAATTCCTCCCGGGGATTAGCACATAGTTGCATTTTTTGCATATGCTGTGCCTGATCATTTTCGGCAGCCTGACCTTATAGTGCATGCTTATCTTGCGCATCAGCTTTACATGCCTTGATGCCAATTTAATATCTACATCATTTGAAAACTCGCTGTGCGCTATGTCATACAGCATGTTTATCCGTTCTGCAGCTATCCTCTTGACCATGCCTTTGTTGCTCTTCGCCATCTATCCACTTTATTTAACGCCCAGTTTTTCTATCAGCTGGTCAAGGCTTTCCTCTATATTGCGCGAATCCCTAATGGTTATTAGATTGCCCGACATTTCAATCTGGCTGTCTGCCGGCACGCCATGGAAAAGCAGTATTAGCCTTTTCAGCTCATCGTTGTTCGCAGTAGCTACTTGTTTATTTTTTATTATATTCGCCCTCGCCGGAATCTTAACGCTGTTGTCTACGGCGCATATATATCTGCCCGCATTGTTGAACTGCATCACCAGATCCAGAAGCGGCCTAAATTCGAATAGCTTGTACGAGTCTATGCCTATGCCATCAACTATGAACATGCCGTTGTAGTCCGAAGCGCTGACCTTCCCGGCGTTTATGTCTGGCATGGATCTAGATCCGTGGTAGCCTATGCACTCCTTTGTGCTGTAGCTGGCTATATCATAGCTTATGCCCCATCTGTCGAAAAGCATCTTTACCATGGAAAGTGTTTCATCCTTGAAATCCTTCGGTGCTATTAATATCAGAAATTTCATCCAATCAGAAGTAATTCCACTGATAAATATTTATGCATTTTTAATTTTAGCGTATCTCCCGAGAAATCCTGGCAAGCTTGTGACCTTTTGCTTTAAGCTCCATCTCATAAAAATATCCGAATGACATGAGGCGGACTTCGAAGTTCCTTTCTGCAAGCATACGCCTTAATTCTTCCATCATGGCATTTGCCTCTGTTGGAGATGCAAGGTCCGCAAACATGTGTGCAAACGGGTTTAATACTACCGTATACACGCCTAAGCTTCCGGATATCCTGATTATCTCGCTTACTGCTCTGTCTATTATGTCAACGCTGCTTTTGCTGTCATTTTTCTCGAAGCTTACGAAAATCAGCAGGGAAGTTTTCACCCTTACCTCCACGGGTTCGGCTATTACGTCAGATCTTCCCTTTTCGGCAGGTATGGCATTCAGGTAGTCAAGATGCCATGCCATAAATCTCAATACGATACGCCTTCTCCAGCCACCAGTGTGGCAGACTACTTGAAACCAAATGTGCCCGCATCAGCTCTCCATATACGGAGCCAGGAAATACGCCAACTTTGCGTCGCCTATCCCGTAGTCTATCCTTATTGGCTCATCTGTTTTCATTGAAAGCATTACGGAAGAATTGGACGGGCATGCGTTTATTATCCTTTGCAGGTATTCCAGGTTGAACGTTACTGATGAAGCTTTGCCTACATCCAACCTCTTTATTATTTCGGCGTTGTTCAGGTGCTCTTCCTCAAGCTCGCCAGCGTCTCCTCTTGCCGATACGACAAAGGATTCCTTTGCAGTCTTAAAGCTTATATATGTGGAAAGAAGGTTGGCATCCTTCAATATCTCCTTCAGCGAATCGCTTTTTACCTCAACAGTAGATTCGAACTCCACTTTTGGCTCTTTATCTGCTTCCTTTCGAACATCGATCATAGGCAATTTATACCTCCTCTTGCTATGCTGTCCTATAAATTCCATTGCAAACTTGTTGTTTGCATCCTTCATGGATAACTGTTCGCCGATTCGCCCGCTTGAAAGTATCTTGCTAAGGTTGTCAAGGTTGAGCCCCACGCTTGCCTGTTTGTCTACCTCGTATTTGGAGAAAGCCTTGTTTGGTATGAAAAACGATACCATGCTGATCCCTGAAGGATCCATTGCTTTAAGGGATATGCCCTCCTTGCTTATATTGAATGAACCTTCATCAACTAAGCTTACAATAGATTCAACGCAATTTTTCCAGTATTTCGCATCGTCAATCTTTATATCGAACATAAAATCACTATAATTAGCACTAATATTAGCCTAAAAAGTAATAAAAACATTCCCAAAACTCACTATTAAATATCTGTTAATTGAAAGCCATTCTGGGTATTTTATTGACAACAGCCGACAAGCCCATGGAGGCAATAAAGGAACATCATGCGCATTTTCTTAGAGAGAACAGCTTTAAGGACTTTAATGCGGAGATGAAATCAGAGGTTTCAAGCTTAATAAAAAAATATGTTTCCGAAGCGGCAGATGCAATGCATCTTGAATCGGAAAAAGAAGAATATTCAAAAATACTGAACGATTACATATTCAGGCCAAGCCATTATAGCAGGCCCCTGCTCGTAATGCTAACTTCCGGGCTTTATGGGAACGAGGGCGCCAGTGCCCTAAAGCTCGCATCTGCAGTGCAGTTGTCCGAGGAATGGATGCTAGTGCTCGACGACATACAGGACAAGGCGGAGATGCGGAGGGGAAAAAAGACGCTGCATAAATTATACGGCGATCAGATTGCGGGACTTGCATCGGCGACGCTAGAATCGGCAATGCACTTCATAATATCAGATTACCTTATCGAAGAGCCTGACAAAGCCAAAGCAAAAAGGGTATATGATGCCTTCAGGCACATAGGCTATCGTACTGCTGCTGGGCAGTATCTAGATCTAAAATTTACCTACAATATAAAAGATTTTGGCAAAGCAGATACTGACTTCTATTACTCTATGGTGGATGGAAAGACATCGACTTATACAGTATATGGCCCTATGGTGTTAGGTGCCCTTGCATCTGGCAAGACGGGCAAAACAATAGAAATGTTTACAACTATAGGCAAATCTGCAGGCATCGCATTTCAGATAGCTGATGATATAATAGACTTCGAGCCCTACGCTAAAACAGGCAAGCAGCAATACGGGGATTTATATGAAGGCAAGTTAAACTTTGTCATGCTGGACGCATTCAAGATGTCTAAAGCAGAAGAACGCAAGAGGATTCTTGAAATATATGCAAAAAACAGGGAGTCCAAGGTGCCATCAGATATAGATTATCTCGTATCGCTGGTTGAAAAATATGACTCCATAAATCATTCGATTATTGAAAGGGATAAATACGCAGGCAAAGCCGCCTCCGACCTCCTAAGTTATTCGCCGCTCATACCTAAAAACAAATACAGGGATTGGATTGCAGCATCACTGATGAAACTGTACAACAGGGAGCTCTAATCCCTGCCTATTTTCGCCACAGCCTCTTCAAATATGTCTAAGCCCTTCTCTATATTGTTCATTTCGGCATTCAATGCAGGTATGATGCGTATGGTAGACATTCCTGCAGGAAGAAGCAGCAAACCTTTATTGAAGCATTCCAAAAGTATCTTTTCAACTTTTTCTGTTGCGGGTTCCTTTGTTTTTTTATCCTTGACAAATTCCACGCCTATCATGAGCCCTATGCCCCTAACGTCCCCTATTATGTCATATCTATCTTTCATCTCATTAAGCCTGCGAATCATGTAGCTGCTCCTTTTCATTATGCCAGATGTAAGGCTCTTCATATTTCTCTTCAAGTATTCCAATGACGCATTTGCGGCAGCAACCGCAACAAGGTTGCCCCCGAATGTATTGGCATGCGCCCCTTTAGGTATGTTGCCAAGCGAAGACCGTGCGACCGTAGCTGCGAACGGAAGCCCGCCCCCCAATGATTTTGCCATCGTGTATATGTCTGCATCAACGCCGAAGTTATCCATCGCAAGAAATTTTCCTGTTCGCATATATCCGGATTGCACTTCGTCAGCAACAAGCAATGCACCTATATCATCTGCGGTTTTTCTGATTTTTCTCACGAATTCCTTTGGAGGGACAACATAGCCCCCCTCACCCTGTATGGGTTCCATGAATAT
>DAHXGO010000002.1:25583-25823 GCA_027332905.1 Microcaldota archaeon
CATGACGGGTATTCAAGCTTCAATGGGCATCTATAGCAGTATGCGTATGGCGCATGCACCACGTTTGGAAATGGACCGAAATGCTCCCTCTGGATGGCTTTTGATGCAGTAAGCCCCAGCGATCCGCCCGTCCTGCCGTGGAACGCACCGTAAAACGCTATGATATGGCTTCTACCTGTAAACAGTTTTGCGAACTTTATCGCAGCTTCGTTTGCCTCGGTTCCCGAATTTGAAAAGAAC
>DAHXGO010000030.1:0-7190 GCA_027332905.1 Microcaldota archaeon
ATAATTAATAAATCTATGCATTTCGCATTCATCCCACGACTGAAGGTCGTGGGCTTTCTGCTAAGCGTTCTGTAAATTGCAAACACATTATTTTATATAATTTTATCATCAATTATTAGAGTTGATTCCTGCCTCAATAGCTCAGGAGTAGAGCGTCTGCATGGTAAATTTTATCCATATAGCAGAAGGCCGTGGGTGCGATTCCCACTTGAGGCTTAAGCAAAACGTCCAAATCTTAGTGCCGTATAAGCCAAACGATTTCAGCGCAAAAAAAGTGCCCTTGCAGTACCTGCCAATAAAGTATTACATTGAGATGTAAACAATACGCCGACTGCTAGAACATATTGTATTTGCCAGCCACGATTTCCCTTGTCAGAAATCCGATATTTTCTAGCGACTGCTCTGCAAGCCCAGTCAATTTGTTGGCAATGTTAGATATGCTTCCTTTTCCATCCAGTATTACCTTTATGTCGAGATTTCTCGGATCGTTTATTGGCCTGCCTATCTGCGATACAATCGATACATTGCATTCTATTATTTCAGGGTACAGCTTTACTGCATCGGAAGCTATTTCGTTAGCCAATATGCTGTATATCTTGCCGACATGGCTTACCGGATTCTTGCCTGCTGCAGCCTCCAGGCTCATGTGCCTGAATGGCGTTATTATGCCGTTTACCCTGTTGCCCCTTCCAACCGAACCGTCGTCGCCTGATTCGCAACTCAACCCTGATTTAGTCAGATAGAAACTGCCGCTTGCACGATGGTCCCCGTTGTTTATTATTACTTCTACCTCTTTCGATGTTATCTTCTTGGCGAATGCTTTTACATCTTCGGCAATCCTTGCCTTGTAATCGTCGTATTGGTCCGCATTCGCTACAAACTTTGATACAAACGCAATTGCGATCGTAAGGGTTATCTTGTTTTCTTCGCGTACGCCCATTACCTTTATGTCTTCGCCGACATATGGATGAGCTTGCTTGTATTCATTTCCATTTAGGAAGTGCTCGGATTCCATGACAAGCTTCTCTGTTTCGGTGAACGGCGCAAAGCCTATGCCGAAAGATGTGTCATTTGACAGCGGCACGTCGGTGCTCCTATTGAATATGCCGGTAAGATCGGAAGAGCCCTTTAGGATCTTTGAATTGAATATCACTTCGTTCTCAAGGTCAAGGAACCTTGTATGCTCCTTTAGATAGTCCAAGGCGGCCTTGAGCACAATGTCATCCACAGGTATATCTATGTCTTGGTATCTTTTTATTGCCCTTCCGGCAAGTATGATTTCTATGGGTTTCGTTATTTTGCCCATGCCGAAAGAGGCTTCAGATGCGCCGCCTATTATAAGGCCCTTGTCCAGGTTATGGTGCAGGACCATGCCTGTGCTGTCCATATAAGCTTTTGACAGCTCGACGCTCGCCCTTTCCACTATCCCGTCTATCAGGCTGTCGGGGTGCCCTATGCCCTTCCTCTCCACATACTCGACGTTTTGGCTTGCGACGTGCGCCGATCCGCTTTCCGATATCCTTATGTTGCTCATTCAATCATTTTTTGTTTTTAGATTTGCATCTTTGATATGTACTGGATTAACCTTCAACAGATACCTATAAGTTAATTCCACAAACGCTTATGTAATGCATTGGATTTTTTGCAGTATAAATAGTGTTGGCAAATATTCAAAAAGGAATATTTTGTATTCGTATTCAGTGCTTTTCCTTTCTTTTAATTGCGATTATTTTTTCAAGTAAATCCTTCTCGTCATCAGCCAGCAGCGAAGCAAATTCGCCTTTCAGGAGGACCTGGTCTCCGTCGCTCACCCGCACGTATAGCGTCTGTCCCTCGCGCACTTGGCGCCCGAATGAAGGCTCATCCATCGATACTGCCACTTGGTCGCCTTTCCTTGCGGACTGGAGGGGCGACTTTTCATTCTGCATGCCTTTGATCTTTCCAACGACTTCGCCTATGTCGTTCATAATAACATTGTTCGGCCTTATCTTGCCCAATTTTATTTCTATGCCGAAAATTGCAGGATGCGATGCCCTAAAGCAGGAATTTGGCAATACCTCTATCTCAGCAGGGAATGATATGCTCTCTTCTACCCTCTTCTGCCTGTTCTTAGAGCTTTCTTCTACGAACGCTTTGTAATCGTCCACAAGCTTGTATATTATATCGCTGCTTATTACCTTTATGCTGCTCGATGATGCAGCCTCCTTTGCATCGTCTTCCATCTGGACGTTGAACGCAATAACCACCGCATAAGTTGGATTTGACGCAAGCATGCCGAACGCGTCTATGACGTCGCGCTTGGAGATGCTGCCTATGCCTTTTTTGCTTATCTTGAAATTTTCAGATGCAAGCAGTTTTGATATAGCTTCTATGCTTCCTATGGAATCGGCTTTAAGGACTATGCCCTCCTTGTCTACCTTGAATACATCGCTTAGCTCTGTAGTTATCTCCTTTGCATATTCTTCTCCGGTTGCCTGCATTATCGGGGAGCCAGGCATTGCGTCCTCCAGGCCCACTGCACTTATCTTGATTCCGGATGCAGCATTTACCTCGTCCACATAATAGAACTTGCTAGTCGATTCTAGCATCTCATGCAAAGGCTTGGGCTTTAGTAAGGCTCTTATTTTTGTTGTGACCACCTTATTGTCTGCCGTTGCAAACGCTATCTGGTCATTTACCCTAAGCGTGCCGTCGTAAAGTATCACGTCTATCGTAGTGCCAAGGCCCTTTTCTTCTTTCTTTTCGAGTATGCTCCCCTTTCCGGGGCCATTGACCTCTATGTTCAGTTTCATTTCGAGGAATCTTTGCGCAAGCCCAGAAACCAGCATAAGCAGTTCAGCTATGCCCTCCCCAGTCTTTGCGCTGAGCGGGACTATAGCCAATTCCTTCTGAAAGTTCTCAACTCTGCTGTAGAGTTCGCTATTGAAGCCCAATTCGCTCAGCCTGCCTATGAGCTCAAATAACTTAGCGTCAAGGGCCGACTTGACAGCTTCTGATTGCTTTGAAAGGGCTTCGACGTAGCTTTTTGATTTTGTTGCCCTCCAACCCGTTATAAGGTCTATCTTATTTGCAGCGATAATGAACGGGGTTTTGTATTCCTTGAGGATATTTATGGCTTCTAGAGTCTGTGGCTGGAAGCCCTGCATTATGTCTACTACGACAATGGCCAGGTCTGCAACGCTGCCGCCCCGCTTTCTCAAATTGGTGAAAGCTTCGTGGCCAGGGGTGTCTATGAACAGAAGGCCCGGCAGGGTTATGGAGCCCTTTGCCACGCCTGGAATGTCGGAGCATACGCTGTTGACAACGCTTATCGGGACTTCACTGGCGCCTATGTGCTGGGTTATCCGGCCCGACTCCTTCGATGCTATTGCAGTATTTCTTATCCTGTCCAATAGCGATGTCTTGCCGTGGTCGACATGACCCATCACGCTTATTATCGGCTGCCTTATCATTTTGGACACCTTGTAAAAACCGAACTTTGTGCATTTAGCTATTGGTGGTTTAGATTTTTAGCTTTTACCACAGATGGTTTTTAGGCTGATGATAAATAATGCACGTATGCGCTCTGCATTTGCATTTATTCGTTTCCTGCTCCTCCGGACATAATACCACATTCAAAAATGATTTGAAAGCTTTTAAATACATTTTTGTTTAAATCTTTATTGCACATATAACCATATAACAAAATCGGCTTATGTTTCACATGGTTTTTTGCTCGCTTTAATAGATGATTTTATGATAGAAAGAACATTGGTACTGATAAAACCCGAGGCAGTATGCAGGGGCATTAGCGGCAGGATTATCCAAACATTTGAAGACGCAGGATTGAAGATAGTCGCAATAAAAGCGGTAAAACCTGCAAAGGAAATTGTAGAGAAGCATTATACCTTAGATAAGGAGTGGTATGAAGGGGTATGGGAGAAAACCAAGAAAAGCTATGACAAGCAAGGATTAGAATTAAAGGAAACTCCGCTTGAATTGGGCACAAAGATAAGGGAATGGCTCATAGATGGCATTAAAGAAAAACCGGTAATCGCAATGGTTTTGGAAGGCAACGATGCAATATCAGCAGTAAGAAAATTTGCTGGCGCCACTGCGCCTAGCTTGGCAGACCCATCTACAATAAGGGGCATGTTTTCGACTGATTCCTATGGCATTGCAGACAGCGAGCACAGGATAGTAAGAAGCATAATACACGCTTCTGACGGCACACAGACTGCAGAGCGCGAGATAGCAGTTTGGTTTGAAAAGGATGAGATAATAGCGTACAGGAGGGCTGAAGAAAACATAACTTATTGACGGTTGAATCACCTGTACTTTATGTCGTCGCTCATCATCTCCGTGGCCCACATAGGATCCCAAACCAGTTCAAGCTCTACCTTTCTTACATTGCTTATGCCTTCAAGCCTGAGCTGTGCATCAGCAAGTATCAGCGATGTAACTGGGCACATCGGCGATGTCATAGTCATCGTAACCTTAACGTCTTTTCCTTCAGATATTTTTATGTTGTATATTAACCCCAGGTTTACTATATCTGCATCTAGCTCCGGATCCTTGCATTGAGATAGGGCTTCAACTACATCTTTTACTGCCACCATAAATATCAGTAATTAACATCGTTTAATACATAAAAGCGTTGGCAGATAAAACTTATACAGATTTACAAAATTTAGAAGAAAAAAAGAAAAAGGCAAAGAAGAGCGTAATAGTTCAGCTGCTTAGGCTTATTTCTATCTGTACCGTGTCTGGCACAGGTATTCTCATGACCTGCCTTAACGCCTGGTCATTTGCATACACATGTATCAGCCTTTTGTGGACCCTAAGTTCCCACTTCTCATACGTATGGCTCCCATCGCCGCACGGCGTCTTTCTTGTCGTGTGCGATATCCTTTTAGTAGGAAATGGAATTGGGCCCTTGGTCTTTACGTCCATCGAGGTTGCAATGGCCTTTATCTGCTGCATCACGTCATCTGCATCCTTTCGCGAGACGCTTGCAAGCTTTATTACTGCTATATTTGCCATTCCAATACCTCAATTTACTTAGGAACTGCAGGCACGACATCGAGTATGACGCCTGCACCGACAGTTTCTCCCATATCCCTTATTGCAAACCTTCCCAATTGCGGGAATTCGCTGTACTTCTCCAGCGCTATTGGCTTTGTGGGTTTTATTTTTACTATGGCTATATCGCCAGTTTTTATGGTTTCTGGGTTCTTCTCCATAGTTTGGCCAGTCTTTGGATCCTTCTTTTCAAGTATGTCAGTTATAGTGCATGCCAGTTGCGCCGTATGTATGTGGAACACAGGAGTGTATCCTTTGGCTATTACGTTCTGATGGTGCAGCACTATTACCTGTGCAGTGAATTCTGCAGCTACCATCGGTGGGTTGCTTGCAGGACCTATGACATCGCCGCGCTTTATGTCCTTCCTGTCTACGCCTTTGATGTTGAAGCCTACGTTGTCTCCAGGCTCTGCCTTCTGCAACTGCTGGTGGTGCATCTCGATGCTCTTGATTTCGGTCTTTACGCCGCTTGGCATTATTATTACAGAGTCTCCAGGTTTCATTACCCCGGTCTCTACCCTGCCTACTGGCACTGTTCCAAAGCCAGATATGCTGTATACGTCCTGTATGGGCAGCCTGAGAGGCTTATCGGTTGGCTTTACCGGCACTGTCAAAAGATCCAATGCCTGCAGAAGCGTTGGCCCATTGTACCATGGCATCTTTTCCGGCTTCTTTGATATGTTGCTTCCTTCGTAAGCAGAATAGGGCACCACGTTTATGGCATCTACATTCCTGTAGCCTAATGATTTCAGAAGGTCTGTTGCGCTCTTCTTTGCAGTCTCGAATTTAGCCTGCTCAAAATTTGCAGCATCCATCTTGTTTACGCCTACGATTATCTGCCCTATGCCCAGCACGTTCGCCAATATGGCATGCTCTCTTGTCTGCGACTGCACTCCGTCAACTGCACTCACTACTAGAACTGCAGCGTCTGCCTGGCTTGCTCCCGTAATCATGTTCTTTACGAAGTCCCTGTGTCCAGGTGCGTCTATAATCGTGAAATAATACTTAGGAGTCTGAAAATCCCTGTGCATTATGTCTATTGTTATTCCTCTCTCTCGCTCTTCCTTCAGCTGATCCATTACGAATGCGAATTCGAATGTTGACCTGTTAAGCTGCTGCGTAATTTCTTTGTATCTTGCCAGGTCCCTGTCCGTAACTGCTCCAGTTTCGTAAAGCAATCTGCCTACAGTCGTTGATTTTCCGTGGTCAACGTGTCCTATAAAGATTAGGTTCATATGTGGTTTGTCTGCCATTTGTTTCACCTTATTTAATATGAATTGTAATAGCTCAAATAATAACTCAATCCATAATGTGCCGTTCTAATATATATACCTTCATATCGACGGGCATTCTAGATTTTAGAGCATACTGTTATGTGTAAACAGCAACGAAAGTTGCACTTTATTTATGCAAGGCATAGAAATAAATATATTGCGTAATTTATTTGGATTGGCACCCAATTTAAATAGCAGACGCAAAGGTTCCTTTGCGCACATAAGGCTTTTGTTTGCAATCGCTAGAGGATGCATTTTATGGCAAACTGGATTTTTCAGAAAAGTTTTTATATATATTTGTATTTGTTATATAGCTTTAAGGTGTGATACCATGGCAAAAGATGAGGAAGAAGACGACGAAGAGGAAGAAGAGGAAGAAGACGACGAAGAGGAAGAAGACGACGAAGAGGAGTAATATATAGGTAGAAACAGCAAGAGATTGTAACTTGTATTTTTTGTTTTTAATATAAGATTCTTATCCTTTTATTTCGCCTTTCTGTTAAGGTATGTTATTTATAACTTTCAATTTAAAACTACTAAATGTAACTTTTAAGTATAATAAAGCCCACAGGCTGATTTTATTATATGCATGCGGTGATTCTTTGGTTAATGGGATTGAACTTACAACTACAGGCGCGCTGGTCACAGATGACGGCAGAGGCATAGCGAGGATAGATTCAAAAGCCAGGAAGCTGCTGAACCTTACTTCAGGAGATATAATAGAGATGAAAGGCAAGCGCAGATCTACTGCAGCCATAGCTCTGCCCGCACACCAACAGGATGAAGGGCTTGATTTTATAAGGATAGATGGGTGGACAAGGGAGAGCCTCGGAGTAGGCATAGGAGATAAGGTTT
>DAHXGO010000031.1:0-7125 GCA_027332905.1 Microcaldota archaeon
TGAAGCCAAGACGCTTCATGTTATGCTCTTCGCTCGGCGAAAGTTTTTTGTGCCTCTGGCTTTGCGCACTTGCGCATTCCACCAGCTCCTTTAGCTTAGATATGTAAAATATATCGACGCCTGAATGCTTGGAAATCTCTTCGGTCTTCATGCCTTCTTTTATGGCCTTCATTGCATAAAGGAACCAATATGGTTTATGCCCACTTAACGCGCTTATTATTTCATCGTGCCGCATTCTGCTTTTGTATATCCCGTTACTTATGCCCGATGCATCGATATCCAGCATCCTTACTGCTTTTTGAAACGCCTCGGTGAAATTTCTCCCTATGGCCATTACTTCGCCTATGCTTTTCATTTCAGTGCCCAGGGCATTGCTGACGCCGTCGAATTTCTTCAGGTCCCACCTAGGCATCTTGACTATTACGTAATCTAGGCTAGGCTCGAAGAATGATGTTGTCGTCTTTGATATGAGATTTTTGACTTCGTAAAGCGCATAACCCAGCGCAAGCTTTGCGCTTACGTATGCAAGCGGATATCCGGTCGCCTTGCTTGCAAGTGCGCTTGACCTTGACATTCTCGGGTTGGTTTCTATGACATAAAACTTATAGCTTCTTTTGTCTATGGCAAACTGGACATTGCACTCGCCAACAAGGTCTATGGACTCGGCAACCCTTATCGCCATCGTCCGCATAGCCTGGAATTCGTAGTTGTCGAGCGTTTGCGATGGCGAAATGGCGACAGATTCGCCGGTGTGCACGCCCATAGGGTCAAGATTCTCGATGCACGCAGTTACGGCCGCATTGCCATATGCATCCCTCATGACCTCGTATTCTATCTCCTTCCAGCCGCTTAGGTATTTTTCCACCAGCACTTCGTTTATGACGCTGTTGGCAAATGCCCTTTTGAGCTCCTTCTCAAGTTCAGTGCGGTTCCTGGCAACTGCAGATCCACGCCCGCCGAGATTGAAGCTTACGCGCATCATTACTGGATAGCCGATCTTCTTTGCAGCGTCCAGCGCTTCCTTCTCGGTTTTTGCGGATGCGCTGGGCGGCACTGGTATTTCCGACTTAATCATAAGTCTCCTAAACTCCTCGCGCGAAAGGGCGCTCTTTATGCCTTTTACCTGTGTGCCCAGCACCTTTACGCTGTGCTTTTCAAGCACCCCTGATTCGTATAATTCTATGCCGCAGCTTAGTGCGGTCTGCCCGCCGAAACCCATCAGTATGGCGTCTGGCTTTTCAGAAGCTATGACCCTTTCTGCAGTCTCAGCATTGACCGGAAGCAGATATATCCTATCAGCAGATGCATAGCTCGTCTGAAACGTGGCTACGTTAGGGTTTATCAAAATGCTCTTTATGCCTTCTTCCCTTAGAACCTTCAGTGCCTGGCTTCCACTGTAATCAAATTCTGCAGCTTCAGCTATCTTTATAGGGCCAGAACCGAGCACCAATACTTTCCTTGGTTTCTTATCGCCTTGCATGCTTGCCCACCTTCTTGAAGAACATATCAAATATGAATGATGTGTCATGCGTCCCGGGTTTCGCCTCAGGATGGAATTGTACCGTCATCACATTGCCGTCGTTGCGCACCATTCCTTCAAGAACACTGTCATCAGGGGATATGAACCATGGCTTGAAGCCTTTTGGAATTTCATTTAGATATGCAGCATATCCGTGGTTGTGCGTAGTTATGTATGCCCTCTTTGACACGAGGTCTATTACAGGCTTATTTATGGCCCTATGGCCGAACCTCATCTTCTGCATGGAGCCGCCATTTGCCAATACCGCAACCTGATGGCCGAGGCATATCCCAAGCACGGGTATGCCGGCCTCAGACAGTTCTGTAAAAGTGGATATGGTCCGGGTTATGACATTGGGATTACCGGGTCCGTTTGAATAGATTATGCAACTGGGCTTGTAAGAAAGCACTTCATCGGCTTTCGAATCGTACGGCAACCTGCATATCGAGTAGCCTTTTGAGAATATCTCTGAAAGAAGTCCGTGCTTTAGCCCCAAATCTATTACTGCTGCAGTTTTGCCGTTTCCTGCTTTATTTTTATAGATTATGGGCTTTGCCGTAGAGACTGCCTTTACAATATTATTTTTCTCGTAGTCCTCGGACCTCTGTCTTGCAGCATTTCTGCTTTGAAGTATGGCCCCATTTATTGCCCCCTTGTCCCTTATCGAAAGCGTGAGCGCCCTGGTATCTATGCCGTAGATGCCAGGAATGCCATTTTCCTTTAACCATGCGTCGAGACTGAGCCTTTTGTTCCATTTTGGCGCGTCGTTGAGATCGCTTATGACAAGCCCTGCCACCATTATCTTCTCGGACTCGAAATTCTGCAGTATGCCATGCGAGGATACTTTCTTAGGGACGCCGTAGTTGCCAATCAGGGGATTTGTAAGAACTAGTATCTGGCCGTAGTATGAAGGATCAGTGAGGCTTTCGGGATAGCCGTTCATTGCCGTTGAAAATACGAGTTCGCCGCTTGCGGTTTTCGGACTGCCAAAACCTTTACCTTCTAACAAGATTCCGTCCTCAGTATAAAGGTAGGCTCTTTTTTCCATCACATCCTCTAAAGGCTAGGCGATTAGTTTGAAACATATTAATAATGAAATAATAAATATCTTCGCGTATTTCAGGCATTTTGGCATGAGACCATTTCCAGTGCTTCGTTGAACCTGCTCATCGGAAATATCTTGACCTGTTGGCTTTCATATGCCGAATATCTGCCTGCGTGCAAATCATTGACGAATACCAATACCATATAGTATTCTGAGGCCCTTTTGCCAAGCATGCGTCTTGTTGACATTGCGGATTTCATGCCTGTTTCATATTCAACGGCTATCCTTTTGCCCCCTACCTCTATGATTATGTCTGGGCCGGTACTGTCGTCTATTATCCTGGATACTATGCCTTTGCGCATGAATTCCTCCTTCATTATTGCGACATTTACCTGATGCTCGATGCTTATCGAATTGTTGTGCGCCATGATCCATGTCTCGTCAATGCCATTGCGGTTCACTACATACCTGTCAATGGTGCTTTTACTGGATTCAAGGATGCTCGGCACATCAGTTCCATCTTGGGAAAATCCTTTCAGGTCAGTGAGCCTTACAGGAATTTTGACCTTTGCAGTTAATGCTCTAACCTGATCGCCTTTGTCAAATTTTTCAGCCGGCCTAAAATCTCTTGCAGGCTTCCCGATGCATACGTATGTATCTTTTATTGCCCTGCTTGCCAATATGAATTCGTTTATGCCCAACGAACCTATCATCGATTTGATTGCATTGGATTTTTCAGGACTGCTTCCGGATAGTATGTTGGCTACATAATTTATCTCGGTTGGCTCCCTAGAGTATAACGTTATGAATGTAGCCGCATTAGCTATCACCTGCTTTGGAAGATTGGTTGCCATATGCGTTGCTATTATTACGCCGATGCCATATTTCCTCCCCTCTTCGAATATCTTGCGTATCAACGACGATTCGCCGCCATACCCGTCCAGGACAAACTGCGCTTCATCTATTATTATGTATAAGCCTATGCCGTTTTCTTTCTCCCTTTTATGCATGGCGCGATATATGCGCTTGAGAAGTTCGTCGATATATATGATCTGCGCGTCTCTGCTTGCCAGGCCCGAAAGAGAGAATGAGTTTGCGCTTGTCAAGATGTTTTCGAAGCTTATGCCCTCGCCCGATGATGCAAACTCAGCCAGAGGCCTCAGCCTTGAATATAGGTGCTTTAACGCATTCCGCTCAGATGACATCTTTGAATTATTTATGAATGCCATTATCTCACGAAGCAAATCTTTCATATCCGGATACGTATTGCCATTGGAATTTTTTTTATCTATCCCTTTGTTTCGGTATGTATACCTTATGCAGCTGTGAAGCAGCCGTGACTGTACTATGCCTAGGCGGTAAACCTGCGCAAACATGTTTGTCAATTCCGATATCTGCCCCTCAAGATTGTCGCCGTTGGGCTCAAATATGTTGAGCCAATGGTAAAAGGCGTCGAATGCCCTGCCGCCAAGCGAACTTATTATACTGCTGTGCTCGTTATGTGCATCGAAGACCAACACGGGCATGCCTGCTTCGTGCATCCCATAAATCATAGATTTTATAAGAGTGCTTTTGCCGTTGCCTGACATCCCAACTATCACCATATGGGGGTTCGGTTCGTCCGAGGGGCATATCGATATGGGATGCGTTATCCTTTTCCATTTGTATTCGTGGGCATATTGCAATGAATGCATGTTGTACTGATACCTTATGCTCATCGCATCGGCAAGCACATATTTAGAGCTGCCCAACTCGAAAATCAGCTTTTTTTCTCTGTTTTTGCTATTCTGTTTCGTGCGCGCATGCATCGATGCGCATGCCATTTTTGGGTAGTCCCAAATCCGGGTGAAAATATTTGATATATTAAACATCTAGACACCTTTTATAAATTATTGTGCAATATAGTAGAATGCCATGCCAGGGTGGCAGAAACCGGTATTGCGCCGGTCTTGAGATTTTAAGTCATCAAGAGCTGATCAGTGATGCATAACAAGGCAACCGGTGCCCGCAAGGGCTTTAGGGTTCAAATCCCTACCCTGGCGAATTGAAAAAGAGTGTATCTTTTTATTGATTAATGAGGGAATTTAATTATGCAGATAATAATCGAGCTGCTCCTATTGCTTGGAATATCGCTGATAATCGGAGAGCTTTTTGAAAGATTAGGTTTCCCAGGTATAGTTGGCAACATAATTGCAGGGTTGATGCTTGGGCCCGCAGTATTCGGAATCATAGCTCCAAACCCTGAACTTAGTGCCATAGCAGAAATCTCGCTGTTCTTCATAATATTGCTCATAGGCATAGAGGTAACAACAGACCTGATAACAAAAAATGTTGGGAAATATAGCCTTTTTACGATTACAGGGTTTGCCTTGCCATCTATTATGATGGCATTGGTATTCATTTACGGGTTCCATTTTGGCGCGGTAAGCAGCATGATAACTGCAATTGCGGTGGGGATACCGTCAATTTCTATAATATCGGTGCTGGTGCTCAAATACAAGCTATTGAGATACCAGGATGGATCGATAATAATAGCCAGCACAGTAGCAAGCGATATAATAGCATTTTCCATTCTTGCCATACTTAGCAACAAGGGCAACGCAATGCTGATAATTATATCTTTGGTGTTGGTGCTTGTAGCACTTTTTGCAATCGATTCACTTATAAAGAAGCATGCATTCTACATAAGGAAGTTCTTCAACAGGATGAGCCTCAGCAATAGCGGCGAGAGGATAACGTTCGGGCTCATAATAGTTGCAGGATTGGTCTTTGCGTCGGTCTTCCAGCTGATAGGAATAACGTATGTGCTTGGCGCGTTCTTTGCAGGCATGCTGATATATGATACAATAATGGGCAAGCACTTCTACAACAGAGTATCTAGGACATTTAAGAGGATAAATTACAGCTTTTTTATACCTTTGTTCTTCAGCATCGCAGGGCTCAGCACAATATTCCCAGAGGGTGAGTATCTGGAGATGCTGGCCGTTGCGCTTGCAATTGTGGGATTATTCAGCCTGGTAACATTTCTGCTGGGAAAGCATATATTCAAAAAAATAATGGCGTCTACCGGAACCGGCATAATAGGCAGCAGGGGCGCTGTCGGAGTGACCATAGGCAGCGTAGCATTCACATCTGGGCTCATAACCAATAGCATGTATTCCATAGTCATATTTGGCACTATAGTGCTGTCCCTGACCATGCCTCTGCTTATATCGAAAAAGGACAAGCATGACATGAAGAAATTGGCTGATTATTAAGAGAATGCATCCGCGCATTAGTGCATATGTAGAATATACGGCGCCCCGTGCTTTTAGCCATTAGTGCGTCCGCAATGATACATCCGGTATGTTTTTTCTGCATTTTTGATGCGGCTAAACCAGATCAAATTCAAAATTCATTATCGCATATCCACTGATGCCGCCAACCAAGCTATGCTTTATGCCTTCCAGTTTGGAATCAGATCCCTGATAACAGATTTCAAGTACGCCTTGATCGTAGTAATCCTTTAGTTTTATATCATCTATTGTCACTGCAGTATTCGGCCCGGTCCATACTGTGCTTTGTAATGCGAGCTCTGAATTTATTTTATCAACTGCGGGGTAAAAATCCGTTTTTCCTAAGTATATGCGATAGTAGTAGCTTGAAGCTACGCTGGATTTTAGATATACATAGCGCCTTATCCCATATATGGGCATATTATCCGGACCGACCAGTATCTGCATTTCTCCGCCTGTGCTTCCCCTGTTTATTTCGCTAAACTGCATCACATCGTTTTTATTGCATTTGATTAGCGAATCGATGTTAAAAATATCCGTTATTCGTTCATTGCTGATCTCTGTTTCTTCGCCTGGTGGAAGTGGCATCTTCCTTAAATCTAAGGCTCCACTGATTGAATTCCGCAGCATCATGCTGTAGTTTACCTTGTGGTTGGCTGATAGTATGAAATACCTTGCTTCGGATATCGCATCTTGTATTTCGCCTAATTCAAATATGGCAAGGTTATCCTCTTTCCTGCTCTTTTTGATGATATGCTCTTCTACATTTTTCAAATCCTCGAAAAGCGATTCTATGCGCACTTTTGAGTTTTCGATTACGGATTTGGGATCCACATAAGGTTTATCGTTTTCTTGAAGTGATTCATAATGCTCGAGCATATTAGTTTTACTTTCGAAATCTGAAGCTATACGTATAAGGGAATTGATGTTTTTTATACAATATATGTATTCCGTATATGAGTAGCTCTCGATAAGTGCCCGGTCTGGCAGTATCTTCGGCGAATATGCAGCTATTTGCAATCCCATATGACCGCTTTGGATGTATTTGAACAGATATTTATTTTTGCCGTTTTCCTTGAATGCCGATAGATAGTCAAAATAACAGTACCGCCCCCATGATTCGTTTACAGGCCTACGCAGGCAGGTAACCGGTATGTTATATTTGCGCGCGCTTTTCTTTTTATCGCAATCAGCATCATATTTTAAAACATTGCTGAGCATATAATGCATGGCGCGCGCAACGACAGGGCAAGGCGGCGTGTATGCATACACGCCCATAATGATAT
>DAHXGO010000032.1:0-6929 GCA_027332905.1 Microcaldota archaeon
GCCCTTCCCCAAATGCGAAGCTATGAACAACTCGTCCGAACCGCCAGATAAGCAGACATCCGCCAGCATGTCATTGCTGTATGTGGGTATTGCTTTTATGCCGCTGGAGCGAGGGCGGGAGAACAATTTTGCGCGCACCCTTTTGATCCTTCCCCTCTTAGTTACAAAATTCAAGAAGGAGTCTTCAAACACCCGCGTGTTTATTACTGCTTCTATCTCCTCGTTCTCTTCGAGCTTTACGAGATTGACAGCGGCTTTGCCCATGCCATACCTATTTCCTGTAGGTATCATGTAGCCCTTCAACCAATATGCCCTGCCTTTATTGGATACCATCAGGAGATAATCCTTAGACATGCAGGTAGCTACCTGTTTTACAAAATCGCCCTCCTTAAGGTCTATGGTTATTACTCCCTTGCCTCCGCGCTGCTGGCTTTTGTATATGTCCGCTGGCAGCCTCTTAAGGTATCCGGTATTTGTGAGTATTATCACGCTTTCCTCATCCTTTATGAGGTCTTCGCTTTCTATATCCTGCATATCTATGTTGCTCTCAATTGTAGACCGCCTCTCCCTCCCGAACCTATCACTTACGTCCTTGGTCTCCTCTTTTATTATTTTGTAAATCTCGTTGTTGTCTGAAAGTATCTTCCTGAAGTATTCTATGCTTTGCTTTAAAGAATTCATTTCGTTGCGCAGGGTATTGCTCTCAAGGCTTGTAAGTCTGCTAAGCCTCATTTCCAGTATTGCGCTGGCTTGCTTCTCTGAGAATTCGTATTTAGCCATAAGCGCGGCCCTGGCATCCTTAGTGTCGCTGCTTTTCTTTATGATTGCCACAACGCTATCAATATCGTTTATTGCTGTTAGCAGCCCGTCTACAATGTGAAGCCTGTCTGATGCTACCCGCAGGTCGTATTCCGTACGGCTCTTTATAACGCTGAACCTGTGCTCTACGAATATCTTTATAAAATTTTTAATGTTAAGCGTAAGCAGCCTATTCCCTATGACTGCGATGTTCATTACGGGGAGCGAGTTCTGCAGCTGCGTATGCTTGTAAAGCAGATTCAATATATATTCTGGATTTGTATCCCCCTTAAGCTCTATAATTATCCTTATCCCTCGTTTGTCACTCTCGTCCCTAAGCGCGCTTATGCCCGCAAGTGCCTTGTCCTTCACCAATGTTGCTATTTTTTCTATGAGCGTGGCCTTGTTTACGGTATAAGGTATTTCGGTTATGACTATGCGCTTGCCTTTATGTCCTTCAATGTCTTCTATATGGCTTCTCGCCCGTATCATCACCGACCCCCTGCCGGTAAGGTAAGACCTTACCAAATTGCTATCATGGAATACTATGCCGCCGGTAGGGAAATCAGGCCCCTTTATGAATGCCAAAAGTTCCTCGCTGGTTATCTCCCTATTATCGACATATGCGATTACGGCGTTGCAAACCTCAACCAAATTATGCGGCACAATGTTTGTAGCCACTCCAACGGCTATGCCCGAAGAGCCGTTTATTATCGCGTTCGGGATTTTTGACGGGAGCACAACCGGCTCCTCTTCCGTGTTATCAAAATTTGGCACGAAAGGCACAGCCTTCTTTTCTATATCTACCAGCATTTCTTCAGCAATTGCCCTAAGCCTTACTTCCGTATAACGCTGTGCTGCCGGCGGGTCTCCGTCAATGGATCCCATATTGCCCTGTCCTTCTACGAGCATATGGTTCATTGAAAAATCCTGCGCCATTCTAACCAGTGTTTCGTACGCCGCCATATCTCCATGCGGGTGATACTTGCCTATTACCTCCCCAACTATCCTAGCGCTTTTCTTCGTAGGTTGGTCATGTACATTGTTAAGCTTGTACATTGCATAAAGTATCCTTCGCTGCGCAGGTTTCAGTCCGTCCCTCGCATCTGGCAGAGCTCTGCCTACGATTACACTCATCGCATAGTCTATGTAGCTAGACTGCATTTCGTTCTCTATGGATACGTCAATTACATTGTCCATCTGCCATCACACGTCCAAGAAAGAAACCTCTGTGGAATGCTCCTCCAAAAATTTTCTCCTTTCATCTACATTTATGCCCATCAATATGCTAAATATGGAATCGGCCAACTGTGCATCCTTTATAGTTATCCTCTTCAATACTCTGCTAGATGGGTTCATCGTGGTTTCCCACAGCTGATCAGGGTTCATTTCACCCAAACCCTTATACCTATTCACATTCGCCTTGCCTCCATAACCCTCCATTATTTTATTCAATTCAGCATCTGAATAAGCGTATTTTACCTCCTTTCCGTGTGCTATCTTATACAGTGGGGGCTGTGCAGCATATACATAACCCTTTTCTATCAGGGGTTTAAGGTACCTGTAGAAAAATGTTAAAAGCAATGTTTTAATGTGGCTTCCATCGACATCTGCATCTGTTAAGAATATTATTTTATGGTATCTCAATTTCTCTATATCGAAGGATTCCTTAATGCCAGTTCCAAAAGACGTTACCATTGTATGCAGTTCTGCATTGCTGAATATCCTGTCTTCAGACGCCTTCTCCACGTTTAATACCTTGCCCCTTAAAGGCAATATGGCCTGATAAAATCTGTCCCTGCCCTGCTTGCTTGATCCGGCTGCGCTGTCTCCCTCAACTATAAATATCTCGGCCTTTTGGGGGTCGTTCTCTGTGCAGTCTGCAAGCTTCCCCGGAAGCACTGAACCCTCGAATATGTTCTTTTTTCTGGAAAGTTCCCTGGCTCTCCTTGCGGCCTCCCTTGATTCGGCAGCCCTCACAACCTTATCAATAATCCTCCCTGCTTCGGCTGGATTTTCCTCAAGATAATATGACAATTCACTATAGACTACATTCTCAACTATAGATTTTATCGTCGTGTTGCCGAGTTTCTCCTTCGTCTGCCCCTCAAATTCAGGGTTTTGCATCATAACTGACACTATGCCAATAAGCCCTTCGCGCGTATCCTCTCCTTCTATGCTGACGCCTACCTGCTTCTTTACGTTTTTCTGCAGGTACGTAGTTATGGCACGGGTCAGCGCACCCCTGAATCCTGAGACGTGGGTGCCTCCCTCTAGTGTTTTTATCTTGTTCACAAAAGATATGAGTTCCTCGCTGTATGTATTCACGTATTGCAGCGCCACATCCACCTTTATCGAGTCTACATCCTTGGACAGGATTATGGGCTTTGACAATGGTTCCTTGCTGCCCCTTATATAACCTATGAAGTCTACCATACCATTTGTTGAATAAAACACCTTTTCCGTTTTCGTTTCGTCCCTTTCATCCACAAGTGTTATTTTTAAACCAGGATTCATGAAAGAAAGGTCGCGCAGTCTTTCAACGAGTATTACCGTATCAAACGCATTTGCGGAAAATATCTCAGAATCGGGCTTGAATTTCACAGTGGTGCCGGTATCTGTGGTATTGCCGATTATCTCTAACGATGAAATCGGCACGCCTCTGCTGAATTTCTGTTCGTACACCTTGCCATCCTTTTTCACAGTAACGAAGGTGTGCTCGGAAAGCGCATTTACTACCGTCATGCCGACCCCGTGAAGCCCCCCAGAAATCTTATAAATTTTATTGTTGAATTTTGCGCCAGAATGGAGCGAAGTCATTATGACTTCCAATGCTGATTTACCCTCTTTCTGCATAGCATCTACGGGTATGCCTCTTCCATTGTCGCTTACTTCACCTACATCTATGCCATCTTCCCTTGAAAGGGTTATAATTATATTATTACAATATCCTGCAAGCGCTTCATCTACTGCATTATCTATTATCTCGTTAAGCAGGTGCAAAAACCCGCTGCTTCCAGTAGAGCCAATGTACATGGCAGGCCTTTTGCGTATGCCCAAAGGCCCTGAAAGCACAACTATGTCCTTTGCACTATAATTATCATCGCCCATTCTACCAGCTTATAAACAGCAAATCGCCTTTAATACATATTATGATTTCATATTTAAAGCCCTTTTGGTAAGGTTTTGCTTCAGCATCCAACGTGAAAAATGATAAATATCTTGATAGCATAATTCATTGTATGCTAAAGAAGGCGGTGTTATACGAATCCCTTGAAAGCAAAAAAGTGCGATGCATAGCATGTTCAAGGAAGTGCGTAATCCCCGAAGGATCAAATGGTTTTTGCTTTGTGCGCAAAAATATCGGCGGCAGCCTCCATCTATTGTCATACGCGATGGTTTCTGCACTACAATTGGATCCCATAGAAAAGAAGCCATTCTACAATTTCAATCCCGGCGCATATGTGCTTGGGGTAGGGACCTCGTCATGCAATTTTGGGTGCCCATTCTGCCAAAACCACAACATATCAAAGGAACATGAGATATCCGGCATAGAAATAATGCCGGATGAATTAATAAACCTGGCGGTCTCAAAAGGTGCACATGGCATAGCGTTCACATACAACGAACCGACAATATTCATCGAATATGCGCTAGACGTGGCCAAGCAAGCACACAAGAAAGGGCTATTCACTCTTTTCGTCAGCAATGGGTATATGACTAAAGAAGCCATAGACTTGATGTCTGGCGCAATAGACGCCGTAGTCGTAGATTTTAAAGGAAACGGCGAAAGGATTTTTTCTAATAGGTTTGAGGCCGTAGTATCAAACGATCCAGTAAAAGAGTCCGTAGAATACCTTGTAAAATCAGGTTTCCATGTAGAAATAACTGATTTGATAGTGCCTAATGTTGGGGTCTCCCCGGACGCATGCGATAAACTGACCAGCTGGCTTGCTGGAATATCAAAAGATATACCAATCCATTTTACCCGTTTTTATCCTGATTATAAAATGCTTGATTATCCGATAACTCCTATTACTACGTTGAAGAAGCATTATGGCATTGCAGTAAAAAATGGCTTGAGGTACGTATATATAGGGAATGTGCCTGGCAACGAACACGATGACACATATTGCCCCAATTGTGGCAAAAAAGTTATAAAACGCAACGGATTCTATGTATCTCAAATGCATATCACAAAGGATAAAAAATGCAGATATTGCGGATGCAAGATAAAGATAGGCGGCAAACTAAAAAGCAACAATAAGCGTGCCAATGCCATAGAAGCCATCATATGACTGGAATAGCCATAAATTCTTTACCAAGCAAATATATATCATGCTAAAGAATGTTAAAAAATTATATGTGACTGCCATTTTGGTACTGGGTCTTGGAATAGCCTTGTACACGCTGCTTGTCCATTTTCAGCCGGCCCTTCTTTATTGCCCAAATACTGGTGTAATAAACTGCGCGTTCGTGCTGCAAAGCGTATATTCTACATTATTCGGCATACCCCTTGCGTTGCTGGCATCTGCATGGTTTATAGTAATGCTGCTACTGTTTCAGTCAAAAAATAAAAATATCGTGTCCTTCACGCCAATATGGGTTATGCTGGGATTGGGGGGCATAGCATACTCTATTACGGCCCAATTCCTATTGGGCAAGGTATGCATATACTGTCTTTCTATTGATACAATAATAGCGTTAATCGCCGCATTATCTGTGATATGAATGCCTGCCATGTACATAAGAGATCCAATATTTGGTGATATGAACATCAACGATACGGCACAATGTTTAATCGACAACGAGTGGATGCAAAGGTTAAGATACATAAAGCAGCTCGGATTTGACTATTTAGTATATCCTGCAGCGAACCATTCGAGATTCGAGCACTCACTTGGAACAATGAAAGTAACATCCGATATGGCCTCAAAGATATTTCACGTAGATGATCCCGAACTGTCAATTGCAGGACTGATGCACGATATAGGCCATACGCCGTTTTCGCACCAATCCGAAGAAATAGCTACTAAATATCTGCACAAGACCCATGAAGAGATAGGCGCAGACCTAATATCGCAAAGCAGCATTCGCGATGTAATAAGCGAATCAACACTCTCGCTAAAAAAAATTTTAAGTTATTTTAAAGGCAAAGGAAAAGGTAAACTGATAACCGGGCCCTTAGGCTCTGATAGGATAGATTACCTTATGCGTGATGCATACCATACTGGCGTTGCATACGGAGTAATCGATTACATAAGATTGATGAACAAACTCGCTTTCTTCAGGGGTGGCAATGTTGCAATATATGAAAACGGCATAGGGGGTGCAGAATCTATGCTGATAGCAAGATACTACATGTTCTCATCAGTGTATCTACACCACGCTGCGTTAATCGCAGGAGAAATGTATATCATGGCATTAGAAAATGCGATAGATGAAGGAAGCATAATGCCAAAAGAATTGGTGTCTTTTACTGACGATAAAACGATACTTGAACTTCTCAAGTCAAATGCCTCTAAACATATTATTGAAATGGTGCTTTCAAGAAATCTATTCAAGCGTACTTATTATGGGGAAATCGGCAAAAAACAGATAAAGATACAGGAGGTGCGTGACGCAATAGAAAGCAAAGGGGTAAACCATAACGACTACATAATAAGCGTTATAAACTTCAAGGGCGGCAACGACGACACACCACTGATTGATAATAAAGGGAAATATATAGGCATGCTTAGCGAAAAATCAGAATTGTTCAATACCCTGGGCAAGATACTAAACAACCGGCGCATACTTATGGTTGCGTGCATCCCAAGATTCAGGGGGAAAATCAGCACTGCAATCAAAAAGGTTTTATAATGTATTACTAATAATATCTCTGCGGGGTCCATAGCTCAGTTTGGTCAGAGCGGCTGGCTCTTAACCAGTAGGTCGGGGGTTCAAAATGCTCAACAGCATGAAATTCCCCCTGGACCCGCGTAAAATCAAGAATGTTCCTTTAGAACGGGATTGCCTAATAACGTAACTGCAAAATGGTCTAAATTATAATCTGTCTTAAAATCCCTCAATAAGCCCACCACATCAATATTTTGTCGCAAATAATGTATTGACCGTTCCACAAGGTCGTA
>DAHXGO010000033.1:0-6884 GCA_027332905.1 Microcaldota archaeon
TGATATTGCTGAATCCGTTTCCCATTGCCGCAGAATGCACTCCGGCTTCTTTGGCGGTTGTTATGTCATCCACCATGTCGCCGAAATAGATCGCCCTCTTCTTCCCTGCCCCCAATGCATCGATTATTATCTCAATGCCAGAAGGGTCAGGTTTCAGCCTCCTTATAGACTGGGCGCTCAATATGATGTCAAAATAATTTTCTGCCTTCAGATAATGCAATTCGCTCAGAATGCGATATCGTGCGCCATCCGTAAAAAGCGCGACGTACTTTCCATCATCATTCAGTTTGCCGAGAACTTCACGCGCATACTTGTGCATCCTTGGTTTGGCGAGCATAAGCGCAATGTCGATGAATGCGGTTTCAACGCCCTTTTCCACTTCGTATGCCTTTTTAAGCTCTTTCCTGTAAAGTGCAATCTTCTTGGATTCCTTGACCTGTTTTCTGCCCATTGGCATCCTTTTGTAATTTTCAAGGCTCTTGAGCTTTTTGTAATTCCAATGCGGATTAAATATGGCGTTAAGCTTATGGAGAGTGCTCATGTTCCGGAGCGTGCCGTCCCAGTCGAATATGAAGGTGTCGAATCTTTTTGTTATCTTGTCCATTAAGCCCACTCTATATCTATGCTAGGTTTGTCAGGCGCAGCCCTGCCTGCCCTTTCGGATTTTGATTCGGCTTCCTTTTCAATCATCACTTCCAATCCCAATCTTCTTGAAAGGCTCTCATTTGCACTCTCTAAGCTATCAGATATCGCTTCAAAGCTTCCGACCGGCTTCATGCCATGTATCTTTTTTGCGTACTGGGTTAAAAATCCTGAAAGCTTCTCTGCGCCTATGCCATTCAGCAATTCGTTCTTCATCGTTTCGCTTATGCTCCTGTTCCCTTGAAGTACATTGTATGCGTCGTATTTCCATTTATCTGCAAGTATTATGTTCAGCGCTTTTGGCGCCCTGCCTTCGTTTGATTTAGCTGCAGACGCAATGCCAAGTATTCTGTTGACGTCCTCGATTATGCCGGCTATCTGTTCCTGCGCCATCTCTATGTCGTTGTTTATCATGTTTGGGTCAAAGGATGGCCACCTCTCTGCAGAAGAGAGGGTTTTGTTGCCAAGCATATGCCAGAACTCTTCTGACAGATGCGGCATTATTGGAGACAGCATTAATGTAATCTTTTCCATGAATTCCTTCACAACTAGGGAGTTGTATCCCCCCATGTCGAAGTACCATTTCAATTCGTTTATCGAATTGTAGTATATCTCTATATACGCATCCCTGATTGATATCTCGGCCATGCTCCTATTTGCCTTGTCTATCTTGGAGTTAAGCTTTGAATAAAGCCAATAATCTATGCCAGTAAGATGATCGCTATGCATATTGCTTAGGTCCTCTATGATGTCATATAGGCGCTGATTCTTTTGCCTGATGCCATTCACGCTGCTGAGGCTGAAGTCTACATCTGTGCCTAAGTCTCCATTGGCGATTTCTATAAACCTTATAATATCTGCCCCGTATTTCTCCACGGCGTCGCCTAGTGGTATTACATTGCCCAGGCTCTTGCTCATCTTAGTACCATCATAATTTACCATGCCGTTTACTACCATCTGCTTAGGCCATAGTTTTTCTGGGAATAATGCAATATGATTGAATACATACATTATCAGGTGGCTTGGTATTAGATCCGGGCCAGAGTGCCTGGATGTATATCTGTACCAATATTCGAAGGAATCCTTGCATCTGTCTATTATGTCCTTGCTTATTCCTGTTGCAACCGACGTTTTTTCAGATGTGCCTATATCCCTTATAATATAATCAAAAAATTCTGACTTCAACTGGCTTGGCTCTATGCCCTTGGCTCTGAGTATATGCACGTATGTATAAAATGACGGATATATTGTAGAATCTGAAAGAGGTTCTATTATATGCTCGGGATTGAAAGGGAACGCGGTGCCTAATCCCTGCGACCTTTCCGCCGGCCTCATATCTATCCAATCTATTGAATTGTTGAATGCAGGTATAAACTTCTCAGGGTATATCTTCACGTTCCCGAACATGCCCTTCATTTTGCCCTTCCATTTCTGGTCGCCATAATTTATGAACCACTGGTCTGAAACGATCTTGACTGTGACCTTTCTGCCGCACCTGCAATAGACAGGTTCGCTATTTGCCACAATGTAGAATTCTATTGCGTTTTTTTCTTTCTCCATATCCTGCTTTATGGAGCGCCTTGCATCAACTACGCTCTTTCCCTTGTAATTTCCTATTTCCATAACACCGTTCTTCAGTTCCTCTCTGTATAGCGCTTTTGTGGCGCGCTCTATCTGCTCATCTATTGCATCTGGATTTGCATCAAACGATTCTAGGTACGCCAATACAGGTATCTTTCCAGTTGCCTTTTGATTAGGAACGCTTATGCAGCTTTTATAAGTGAAGTTTACAACATCAGGATTGACGGCTTTAATGCGCTCCAGCGCTATATAATCGAAAGGCGCATGTGCAGGCACTGACATTACGACACCTGTTCCGAAATCCGGTTTTACGAAGAAGCCGTCCAATACCGGTATCTCTTCATTAGTCACCGGATTTATAGCCTTTTTCGATAAAAGCTCTTCTGAAGTTATGCTGCCTTCGATGATGGGATTGAGCTGCGGTTTTAGGAGTTCAAGCGCATCGTTAGCAATGTAGTATCTTTTATCCCCTATCGCTGCTATCGAGTAGCCTGCGTTTCCCCTGATAAATATGTTGGTGGCGCAGTATACTGTTTCTGGGCGGTATGTGGTGCACGGAAAATATACGCCTGATGCGCTGTCCTTGAACAATATGGCTGTTACCAATTCTATCTCTGGCTGTATATCATGCTTCGTGTCATGCTGGCCAACGGCATTCTTCTCGTTTTCGCACCAACCCACCGGATGCGTGCCTTTAGTGATGAGGCCCAAAGCCTTTAGGTTGATGAACTGCCATTCGACAAGCTTGCCATAAAGTGGCTCTATGGATATGAATTTTCTCCTCCAGTCTATCCCCAAGCCTGCCTTTTTCCATTCCGATTGCACCTGTTTTATGAAATATTCGGATATGTACGCCGGATCCTTCATCTTTTCTATGTCCTCATCGGATACATGGAAGAGTTTAAGTTCATCTATCAGGTCCATGTCGTTGTTCTGCAGCCTTTTCGCAAATGCAAGAACCGGCGTCCCGGTCGCGTGAAATGCAAATGGAAATAATACGTTGAACCCCTGCATCCTCATAAATCTGGCGTAAAAATCAGCAGTGCCATATGTCCTTAAATGCCCCATATGCGGAGGCGCATTCACGTATGGAAATGCAGCAGTGACAAGCATGCCTTCTTTGTCGTTTGGCTCTGGCTCAAAAATCCTTGCCTCGTTCCATGCATCCTGCCATTTCTTTTCTATAGCACTGTAATCTATCATCAAAACACTTGCCTTTCCATATTAGATGTAATACTATTTAGTATTTTTGCAGTGTAATACTTTAATAAAGTGAGCGGGAAATCCCACATGCTTCACTGATGGTATGAAAGCTAACGCACTCACAATGATATTGCTATAAGCGTTTATAATTGCAGCGTATCAAAAAATAGTGGGCCATTAAGTTTTATTTTGCAATGTTGGTGCATATGGAGATCTATATGATAAGAGTATACAGCCTAGTGGCAATAGCGCTAGTGTACCTGCTTTTTGATGTATTTAACAATCGCAATGTACCTTCATATTTTGTATATGCTACTTTGGCGTATGGCGCCCTGCTTACCGTATTATACCTTAACATATATTCAATTGCATTTAGTGCGCTTATTGCGATTGCAGTATTGGCGCTTGGATATGCCATATATAAAATAGGGCAGCTTGGCGCTGCAGATGTAGTGGAATTGGCTGCGCTGTCGCTTATGCTTCCGCTTCAAAGCGTGCCTTACTTGATAAACATACCGCAGCTTAACCTGCCTTTCGCGATATCGCTGATAATAAATTCGGGCATCGCCGCGTTGGTGATAGTGCCTATATACTATATACCAAAGGCGTTTGCAATGCGCGGTAAGCTCTCAAGAATAGAGTTTATGGACCGAGCAATCACTAAGAAGGCCATATTCAAGGCGGTTACCGTTACAGTTGCCTATCTGGCATTGCTGCTGTTAGTGGTATTTGAATTCGGTGCAGATGCGCTTGGCGCAGCGCTTATAATCATTCTGCTGCTTGGATCAGTAAGCGTAATATTATTTGAGGATCCAATAACATCGCTCATGGTGGAGCGGGTATCTGTTGAAAGATTTGAACCCGGGGATATCATAGCAATGAATATGATGACAAAAAAAGAGATATCTGAAATCAAGGGTAAATTTAAGGAATTCGGCGGGCTAATAACGGATAAGACCATAAGACAGTTCAGAAAAAGGCACTACAGAAAAAAACTGCCAGTATATAAGCGCGCAATACCTTTCGCCGTGCCTATTTTTATCGGCGTACTGGTTTCGCTTCTTTTAGGCAATCTCATATTGCTGCTTATACCTGCATGATTTTTGGATAAGCAGACGATTCGAAGCAGAAAGCTTTTTAAGCATTGCACCCAATTATTAAAGAGGAGTGGTTTTGTGGATTATGCTCGCGATCACATAAAAAGGTACTGGATATTTTCTTATAGGAGAGCCCTTGGCATATCAATGGTGACATTTGCAATGGCGCTAGCAGTCGGCATGGTATTCACATCCCTTATTTCCGCATCTCCATATGCAAACCCTATAGTAGAATTTGCATTTTGGATGCTCTTGATTCTTATAACATCGCTCACGCTTGTTTTTAGTTTCATGAATGCACATGCATCATCGATAAAATTCATGACACGTGAGGAGCATATGACGCACTCCAAATACACTGGCGTATGGCTTGCGTCTATAGTTTTAGGTGCGCTCATATTCGTATTCCCTATATTTTTCGTTACTTCGGCAATAGAGCCTTTAATATTCCTGTTCAGCTTCGGGGGCATACTGCTCGTAATGTACCTTTCAGTGGGCCTGATATTCAAGCATACGTATAACGAACTTGCCTTCGGCGCTGCGGCATTATGGATAATATTTGTTGTCAGCATAATAGCGACTGCCGAAGGTGCAGCTACATTGAACGTACCTGAAAGCGCATATCTCTCAGTAAACCTATTCATTTCGATAAGCTCGCTGATAGTGGTGTTCGCATTCATAGGCCTGATGCTGCTATTCAATTCTACGAAGGAATTTGTGACGGATTTTGAGAAGTTTGCCTTAGATATAGAAAAGGGCATAAGATATGAAGTCAGGGAAGCGGAAGGCAAAAATCCCATGCCTAGCCATAAAAAATCCCACAGTAAGCTCTCAAGGCGCAAAACCTCAAGAAAACGCGCATAATTTCAAAGGAAACAGTTTGCCAAAACGCTATTCTAAACAAAATAGCCTGATATGCAGCTAAGAATCCCATAAACCAATATGCACAGCATGTCAGTTTTTATAATTCCCTCTTTCCAATACGAGTTCCATAAGCTTGCTCTCCTCTCCGACCATTTCTAACTCCTTCATAGTTACGACCGGAATTCCATTCCTGCTCGCTTTTTTCAGAGGCTTAGAACTAAGGAAGAAAGGATAGTCCCCAAATGCCTTGTTTATATTCTTGTAAAAGTCTGCCCATTTTTCCATTGTCCTGGAATTCGCCTCCCTCCCTGCTTCGTATATGCTCAATCCTTTCAAAATTAGCGTGAATGGGTCTGTCTCGAAAAGGAGCAGCTGCGTCCCGGCAAGCCTAGTTTCCGTAAAGCCGTACTGTTTTTCACGATGCGCATTGTTCTTTGGGTATGATAGCCTGCTCCTAAAAAAATTCTCAAGCTTTGAAAGATTTTCAGCAGTTATGTCCTCCCTGCCTTTTTCATATCTATATATGCTATCCTTCGATATCCCTATGGCTTCGCCAAGTTCGCGCATGCTTGAATCTACTAGTTTCCTTAACCTCCTTAATGCGAGCCCGTCTATTGTTTTGACGTCCTTCTTGAACCTCTTTGCATTATTCAGGCCCCTGCCTTCCATAAGATAGCCTAGCGTGCTTTCCGATATGCACCCTATGCCGTAACGCTTGAAAATAGTTCCATCCTCAAGTTTTTTCCCCTTATAATTTTTGCCTATGACAAGAGCCTGCGAATCAAGGAATGTCTCCAGCATATGCAATGCGTTGGCATCGGACTTTTGCAATCCATCGATATTCTTCTCGAATTTAATCATAATGCGCTTTCCATCCTTCTGCGCCATTATGTCAAAGCACGTGTGAAACTTATAAGCCTCTACGGTGGAGAAGCTATTGTCCTCTACCAGCTTGAGCACCTCTTTCATCTTCCTGCTTTTGTACATGATATCATATCGCTTTCAAGCTATTTATTGGTTTTTATTGCACATTTTGCGCGTCATATAAAGGAGCGCCAACCAATACGTTTTTTGGCAATGGTTTATCTTTGCTTATGCAATTCCCAACTGCATGAAAACCTTCTTTGCTACTTCGTTTCCAAGAACACTTCTGGCAAGCTCGGCATTGGCCCTTATGTCCTGCACGGATTTTATGCCGTTGCTGTAAAGCCTTCTGGCCCTTACTCTTCCGATCTGTTCCAGCCTTACCAGATCAAGCAGCTCTTCCTTTATGCCGTACCTTATTCTCACCCTAGTCTCTACAAGCCTATGTATGCTCTTGTGCATGATCTTTGCAATCTCTATGGCAGAGTATATAAGCCAGTCGGCGTTGCTCAGCTTTATGTATAATACGCCAGGTGTTGTCTTATATTTTTTTACTATGGCGCTTTCATCTGCCTCATTTATCCATTCGCCGAGCATCAATGCTGTGCTGAAAGCGCTTACCGGGTCGTAATA
>DAHXGO010000034.1:0-6787 GCA_027332905.1 Microcaldota archaeon
CTTCGTTTTTCATTATTTGTCTGCTTGTACGCGTGCATAATGCAATGCCCCGATTCATTTAAGGTTGTAAAATTTATATGTTTTATTATTATGGCGCATATGCTATGATTCAATGTCGTGCATGTACCTTAGTGCTATGTCGCTTATCACATCCAATGCATCGATGCACCTGTCGCTTATGCTTTCTAGGTGCTCGTATATTTCCTTGTATTTTATGATGTATTTTGTATCATGGCTTTTTATCAACCTTGAAAGCGACGACCTTAGTATTTTGTCGGCGTCGTTCTCGTATTTTGAAGCTTTTATGCGCAACGTTTCTATTTCTGTGAAGGCGCTTTTATCGTGCTGCAACTTCTCCAATACGTTAACGCTCTTAGCTATTTGGTCTATGCACTGCCCGGTTGCCTTCAGCAGCTTGTGCATGTCATTCTCGACTTTTATTATGTCATACATGTCCATCCTTGCAGCTACAGCCTCCTCGCTGTCCATTATGTCGTCTAATCTAGATGCAAGGTGCGACACGTCCCTATATCCGAATTTCATAGTTGGGGATGTTGCGAGATAATCCATTATGGAATGCACATGCGTATCTGCAGCATGCTCTTCGGATTTTATCTTTTCGAAATATTCTTTTCTTTTACTTGTATCTGAAAAAAGCCTGTTCAGGTTTTTCATGCCGCCTAAAATGTTTTGCATCAGCTCCATGAAATCGTTGCTAAGCGTTGAGGTTACCAAAAGAAGCTCGTATTCTCCGGACGTTTCGCCCAGTGGTTTTTTCTTAGTTTCTGGAAGCAGTGTTACTGTCGTTATGAATCCAACTATAGCTATTATGCCGAGCAATCCTATTAAGCCGTATTTGCCTACGCTCACAATTATCAACGGGAAAAAGAGTGTAGACAGTGCAGCACCGAACTTGCCGCTGGTTGCAGCAATGCCATGGCCTCTTGCCCTTAATTGCGTGGGATATAGCTCAACAGGGTAAACATATGTTGTGGTATTCGGGCCGTAGTTCGCAAACAGGAATGTAAGCCCGTATATTATGAAAAAGAGTACATCCGAAAACGCCAGTATCCTTGCGCCAAAGAAGAATAGGGTTATAAACGCTATGCCCATTATAAGGAACCCTATCGCCTGCATCGATTTCCTTCCCTGCTTGTCTATGAGTGCGACAGCTATCCAATATCCGGGCACTGCGGCGAATAGCAGTATGAGCGCAGTAGTAGTAGTGGATGACATTAATCCGGTGAATCCGAAGAATGTAGTTAGGTATGGAGTGAATATGGTTGTTCCATAATATGATATATCAAGCAGGAACCATGAAAGCGCCGTGCCCAATATTATCTTCCAGCGCTTGCGGACGAAATCCCCGATGCGTATCCTTTCTTGCATATTTGCATCTCCATTCCTTTCGGCGTTTTTTAGGACTGAGCTTTTTATATTAGGCACTTTGATGCTATTGCCAGCTACTGACCCTAATGCCTTTTTCGCATCTGAGAACTTGCCCCTTGACATGCTATATAACGGGGTCTCCATGAGCTTCGTTCTTGCATACAGTATTGTAATAGAAGGTATTGCCCCTGCAGCCAGCAATATCCTCCATGCAATGCCTATCGGTACATGTGAGTATACCAGTACGAACGCTATGGCGATGCCAGCTATTATCCCGAAACCCTGCATGGCAAATGTCGATGCTATAAGTTTACCCCTATCATCCTTGTTTGCGTATTCGGCGACTATGGTTGCACTCAACGGGTAATCGCCGCCTATTGCTATTCCCAATAGAAACCTCCATGCAATCAGCTGGATGTAGCTTATTGCGGTAGAAGAGCCGAGTGCCGCTATTATCAGGAGCGTAACGGTTATCCAATATGAATATTTCCTTCCGAACTTGTCACCTATGAATCCGAACAGGAGCGGGCCTATCACTGCGCCGAATAGGGCTGCACTTGCAGTTATGCCTATCTGCAACGCCGTAAGGTGAAATATTGGGGTTATCATCAACAGGACTATGCCTATTATGAACAGGTCATATGCATCAGTAAAGAAGCTCATTCCAGATATGAGCATTATTTTTATATGCTTCCTGCTGAGTCTAGCGCCTTCCAGCTGGGCCTTTATGCTTTCTCCTGCTATTTTTACACCCGAAGAAACAAGAATCATTGGATGTTGGCATATAAAAGTTTTTCGTAATTGCCTAAAATGCACGCAGGTATTTTCTGTTATCTATGCCTTTAGAAAAAGATTATTTTATCGCTAGCTTAAAAGTTTTAAAGACGTTTTTAATTTTTAAAAAATCACTGTCTTTGGTATAGAGCCTTAGCCCGTATGCAATTGCTGATGCTGCTATGTATATGTCGTTTTCATTTACCATTGTGCCTTTTTCTTTCAGCTTTTTAAAAATATTAGATGCCGAAAGGATTACGATATCGTCTAAAGGTATTATGTCGAATGCATTTTCAAGTAGTTCCATAGTTTCTTTGGCTTTATCCTTATACCTCATATATTCATATACGCTCACAATTGAAATGGCGCATTCATTTCTTAGGAGATCTTTTCCTTTGCCATAATCGAATATCTCTATCAATACACTTGTATCTAATAAGATTTTCTCTGCCATCCATATTCGACCCTGTCCTTTAGAAACGCCTTTATATCCGTCTTTTTCTCCGTCTTGTTAAGGATGTATAATTGTTTTATGGATGCCCGCTTAAGCATTTCCTTATATTCTAAAATCAGCTTCTGAAGCATATCATTTAGGCTTGGGCTCTTAAACTCCTTCTTCAATTCTATGAGCTCCTTGTATGTATCTATAGATATAGCTATGGTTTTTACCATTTAAATCTATAGATATATAGAAATATAGATATATAAAAGTATTCATTATGCGATTGAAGCCGCAGGTTGCTGGAAAATTTAACATCGGTACATTGATTATAAATTTTTGCTCCAAATTAGTTCTATGAAAATTTATTCAGATGATTGCAGAGTCTATCTTGGGAGTTTGTCGCGTGAGCATGCAGCTGCAATATCAGAAATAGGAAACGACCCTTTGATAGCACATGACATCGCAGCGCCAGGGGTATTCCCAAGCCCGTACAAGGAGGAGAATGCAATCGAATTCATAAAATACGCAAGCGATATGCTGAATGAAGGCACCGAATACCATTTTGGAATATTTTTAAAAGCTGATTCCACGTTTATTGGGGCAATGGGATTTATGCATGTAGACAGAGTGAATAAAAAGGCAGAATTAGGATATTGGATTGGGAAACGATACCAAGGGCATGGATATGCAACCGAGGCATTGAACATAATGCTACATTTTGGATTCTTAAATTTGGGCCTAGAAAGAGTATATGCCCAGACCTTCTCATTTAATGAAGGTTCAAAACATCTGCTTGAGCATATCGGATTTACAATGGAGGGCAAGTTAAGGAAAAATACATTGCTTGACGAAGGATTTGTAGACGATTATGTATATGGGCTGCTAAAAGGCGAATTCAAGGCAACAGATAGGTTTATAAAAATAGAATGAATATATGGTGCTATGTATATTTCAAAGACTGTTGCGAAGAAGATGCTCAAGAGCGCCGGAGCGGAAAGAGTAGGGGATGATGCAGTAAAGGCGTTCCAGGCGCAATTGGAAAAAATAGCATACAGCGTCGCAGTAAAGGCGGTAAGGCTGTCGAAGCACGCAAAGCGCAAGACAGTAGAGGAATCAGATGTGAAACTTGCATTCCAATGAATCTGGCATAAACAAACCGCATCGAAAAGATTTTAAATTATTCTTTGCCTATTAGACCTATGGTGTGTTGATGAATAGACCTGCATTCTTTGCATTCAGCTTTATGATACTGGCATCTTTTATGCTTTATACAGTAAACGGATCTGCCAACCTGCTTAATTCAAGCGTGGCGGGGCAGCAGACTGCAGTACCTTTGGCGTATAGAGCCATCGTCGGAATAGTGCTCATACTAATATGCATATTCTTATTTTATAAATTCTTCAAATACGCAATAGCAGGGCTGTTTGTAGTAATAGTTCTGTTGGTACTGCTTTCCACAACATATTACTTCTTCAAGACCGGATCGTTCAGCATAGCGTACAGCATGAAATTCCTTGGCGACATATACGGGTTCTTTACGGGCGGCGCGTCGAGCATTGTCGCAAATGCAATACCTGGCAATATACCCATCAATATAACTAGTGCGTCTAACACGCTTGCATGACCGCAATGAAATGCAGCGCAGAAACCCTTTTAATGTTCGCTTTTAAAGAATTAGCGTGGCAGGTGGGCAGCTTACCGAAAGGAGGAAGCTCTCCCCATGCAGAGGACGTATAGGCTTAAGGCCAAATCCGGAACAGAAACGATACCGCTGCGGCGCATAAGCTATGACGCTACGAGCGCGCCGGTGCGGATGAAACGATCTGGTGTTGCGTTCGGTGAGCATGCAAGGCTATATGCCGCTCAGTCAAATGCTGCCAAAAACAGAAGGGAGGCTACAACCTGCCACACTTTCATGGCTTCGGTAATGTAATGGTAATTTTTGATTCGGAGTTTGGGACGTATATGTGCGAAAGGTGCAATCTGCATTATAGCACGCAAGAGCTCGCGCGCGAATGCGAGAACTGGGACCTGCACCACAATTCATGCAACCTCAGAATAAGCAGGCAATCGATCGAAGCCTCATCTTACAAAAATTTGGTTTAGAGGGAGTCATAAGCTATTGGCAATTTAATTCCGTTTATGCTTGCCAACCTTAAGCCAATCTTGTTCAGTTTTCGACACCTTTCTATCTCAGCGTTAAAATTAGGATCTACACTGCTGAGCCGCTTCAGTATCCCGCTTTCTAGGAACGACGGATCTACGTACCTGAATTTTGAATGAAGGACCACTATTGGATTAGTCTCAGACGTCTCAAACTTTAACTGCCCTTTTAGTATTCCCAGAAGTTTGAGTATTCTCTGGTCCTTAGACATTAGCAATTTATTCAAAACATAACTGTCGGTTTTCAAGAAATCGTCTTTCGTTATTATACCCTTTTCTATGCCTATCCTAAGGGTTTCGCCAAATATATACCATCGTACGCGCATGTCGTATTGTAGTCCGCCAAAACCGCTTCGCTCCGGCTGCCATACCATGTGTCTTTCTGCAAAATCATGGGCGGCGCGCTCTGAATCAAATATTATTATACCTTCATACTTTCGGACTGCGTTTAGGCTTGAATTCACGAAATCCATATCGTTTTGCAATGCCCAGTACCTAAGAGTATAATCAAATCTGTCGGCGCACATCTCTGGCTGTTCCTGTTCTAACATTGTGTAATTCTTAAGCTCTGATATTTTAGTAGCATCAAAGCCGTGTTCAACAAGTATTTTCGACAGTTCACTGTCAGCACCGAAGAACTCGTGATGAATGGAATCTTGATAATCTTCCTTGTCCCCGCTGCCGAAAACGTAATCTACTAGGTGCGAGAATGCTGTATGCGAAACGTCATGCAGAAGCCCGGCAACTTGTTCTTCGAGCGAAGCGTCAAGATGTTTTAAAGCTAACATTGTGCCTATGCAATGGTCATAGCGGTAGGAATTCGGCTGCTCCGGAAGTATATACTCTTTTGGCACACCCTGTTGGCATATGTCCTTCAATCTTTGGAATGCATTTGAATTAATCAAATCTATTAAAACGCCTTCGTTTACCTCTACAGCGCCATAAACGATATCGTTTACCATCATTTAATCGCCCGATGTTATGGTTTGGCGGGGATGGGAGTCGAACCCACGACCTCTAGATTTCTCGTCATTGCAATAATGCTCATCACTCATAATGCTATGCATATGAGTCTAGCGCTCTAACCAGCTGAGCTACCCCGCCATGTGCCAACAGCTTCATTGAAGTGCGATCGCCGGGATTTGAACCCGGGTTTTTGCCTTGGAGGGGCAAAGTCCTACCAGGCTAGACTACAATCGCATAAAGGCCATTAAAGCATATATAGTTTAAAGAAAAAGGTTTAAAATCATTAGCAAGTTTTATTAATCCCAAAATAAGTGCATTAAATCAAAAAGGCAGGGCGCAAAAAAGAGCGCCCCGCCACAACCCCATCCATCTGATTTGCTTGCCTTACTATTAAAGATGGTTTACCATCTTTCCTGTTCAGCCGCCATGAATAGTGCTGCTGGACCCAATCTTTTCATTTTCTTTTTATTAGTGATTTCTGCCGCGCCGATTATGTATTCGGCTGCCTTTTCTGCGAGCAGATGCTTTAAGGCAACGTCCGTCGCCTCGTTTTCTTGTTCGCTCATTCCAGGCAGGTTCAGAAGCTGTTCAAAGTCCGTTTCACCCAAGGCGATTGCGGCCTTTTCTTTTAGTTCTCTTGCAATCGTCGCTTCCGCGTCTTTCTTCCCCCCTACCCTTCTTTGTTCTTCGGGCACTTTATCACTGATATTATAACTGGATTAGTTATATATAAGGCTTTTGTGGAAGTTTCTAATATATTTTTAGATAAATAGCTCTTTCGTGTTTTCCATATGCAGTTAGAAATAGAGTTTTCAGACGTCATTTATGGCAATGCGATTAAATTTCTAATCAAATAGAACCGTTGTTTTTCTTGTATTCGTCAAGCCATTCCATGTGCCACGAATTCGGGCTGTCTTTTATTACTATTATCTCGCGTTTGTTGTTGGGGTCGTTGGCAAGTTTCTTCTCCCGCATTGCCCTTTTGTATTGTAATATCCTTTTTGATATGGCGTTCATTTCATTACCCCGTTCGTTTTTGAATTCTTCTCTGCA
>DAHXGO010000035.1:0-6505 GCA_027332905.1 Microcaldota archaeon
AGTTGCATGTATTTATATCCTTTTGGCAAAAATAAGAACATAGTGGGCTTGTAGCTTAGCATGGTTGGAGCGCCCGACTGATATCTTTAAGAAGGTAGGCAGATATCGGGAGGTCGAGAGTTCAAATCTCTCCAGGCCCATATTTTTATTTAAGTTATATGCAACTCATCTACCTTTTGGCAATCATTATTCATTAGAATAAAAAGATTGGCAGAAAATGGATAAAGATAAAATATTTACTAGATGGATCTATCAAATTGAGGAGTAAAATTTTAAGAGGGCTTTCGCAAGCCCTTTCCTTCTGCCTTTAAATGTGTGCCCAGTTCCTTTTAATATGACTGATCTGAATTTTTTGCCGGCATATGCCTTCGAAATGATATCCGTAGCTTTTCGTACGTCTATTTCTTTCATTAATTCATCGTTCTCTCCGAACGCAACAAACAGCGGTTTCTTCAATCCTGCAACATAATCCAGTTTACCATCATAATACAAAGCTTTTGCTTCTGGATTTTTCAAATCTGCCGTGCTTAGAAACCTTTCAGGACCAATCAACTTTTCCATATATCCAGTGCCTTTTGTGGGCATCAAAATGGCATTTCCCCTTGCCCTTTTCGCAATGCTTATAAGCTTAAAATAACTTTTCTTTCTCATCTCATAAAGGTCGTAGCTGTGGTCATCGACGGGACTGATCAATGCCATTGCCGTAACGAATTTTGAGTTCTTTGCCTTTTTGGAATTCATATAATAAAGAATCTTCTGGCATCCCGTACTGTGGCCTTCTAAAAATATCTTTCTGAATCCCATCTTTCGCAAAGATCTTATTGCACCGTCTATATCATAAACGCAATCCTCAAAACGCTCAAGTGCACTTCCTGCAAGAAGCTCCCTGTTTCCTGAACGGTATCCAAACTCTTCTATAACATAACTGCCCCTTGTTAGCTGAGACATAAAAGCTATGCCTCTTCTCTTTGCTTCTGCCGATATTTCAGGTATGCTGTTGCTGCCGTAGAAGCTTCCGCCAAGGCCATGTATGTGCAATATGGCTTTATCTGTCACACCCTTTGGCTTCGAGAGCATCGAATATAAGATAAGACCATCGCTTGCATCGAAACTGAGTATGTCTACGCATTCAAGATGTTTTGGATGCTTGATTTGGTTTATGCTCATTTCAACCACATTTTATTTAGGCTGTTAAATTTTTAAATGCTTTAGAGCCGATAATAAATTTGTCAGCACTTTCTTTTTTGCAGTTTCTACTATGAAGAGATGCACAGGTTTCATTTCAAATCTTGGCTATACACAACGCTAAAAGTTTATTACAAGAGGTGCAAAAACAAATGGTTAAGTATATTCTCTCCATATTTTTATTTGTACATTACGAAATTATTTGGGATGATAAGGTATGAAGATTTTGGTTACGGGACATAAGGGCTTTATAGGTTCTGTAGTTTATGCTGATTTGCAAAATAAGCATGATGTTTATGGGTTTGATATTGGTAGCCAATTTGATGATCAAAGATACGACCTTATAGTACATTTGGCAGCTAGGACATTAATAAGAAAATCTAAAGAAATGCCATACGAATATTTTCAAGATGGACTTGGATTAACCATGAAATTCGTGGAGAAGGCAAGGAGGGATAAAACTCCAATAATATTTCCAACCTCTGGTTCTATAAGCGAACCATCTAATCCATATTCTTTGGTAAAAAAGCATGCAGTAGAATGGATTAATTTGTATAGGAAACTCTATAACATAGATGCCTATATATTGAAATTCTATAATATTTATGGGCCGACTGGCAGGAAGGGTGCCGTCTACCTATTTACCAAAGCAGCAATAGATGGCGAACAAGTAGTGGTGTATGGAGATGGATCCCATAAACGTGATTTTGTCCATGTGAATGACATTTCAAAGATAATAAATAGGATTGCAAACAATGAGATTAAGCCAGGAGATTATGAAGTAGGAAGCGGTAAACCTACATCTGTGTTGGAGTTATTGGGTCTTGTTGAATCAGTATCTGGAAAAAAATTACAGGTAACTTATAAGGATTACATACTTGATGAAGCAGAGAGTCTGTACGCAAATGACAATAGTGTATTGGATAAATATGTGAATTTGGAGGAGGGAGTAAGAGATGTATATGCACACCTTTTAAATGAGAGAAAAATGATTTAATAAGCTATTCTATTGTTATCGTTTTGCCCCCAGGATAAGATGCAGCGGTATATCCTGCATTAGACAGGTTATGCGCAAACTTTGCATTGTTATTCCCGTACGTATATATTTTCCTCGGCTTTACTCTTTCTATTAATTCTATTGCCTGATTGAAGTCTGCATGATCGCTTATAGCGAATTGTGCATCTGTGCTAAATCTGTATATTCTTGCAAAGCCCGTGGCTACTGCAGTAAAGACATGTTTTTTATGAAACATGGAAAGCATCTCGGATACTCGTTTTAGTGTGTTGTTTTCTACCACCCCTACAAAATTATCGGAGAATGCCAATGTGTCATCTGGCGCATCATAAGCAGAATATGATTTAAGATTGTACCCATACTTTATGTATACCTTGTTTACCTCGAATATCCTTTTGCTTACTACTGGAGCTATACCTATTTTATTAAGTATTGATATTATTTCTTGGGCTTTTCCCATAGCATATGATCCGAAAAGCACTATGCCTTCATTTAGCCTTTTCTCTGTCCATTCTTGCAACAGCATTTCAGTTTCAGCCCTATCGCCGAATTTTATATCTGGGTCAGGATAGGTAGAATCCATTATCAGCGTATCGGCATCCGTATAATCCAGCGGCTTTGATACCCTGGACTTCTGCATTTGGTAATCGCCAGTATAGACAGTCCGACCATTGCCGGCGTCTATGCACAACTGCTTAGACCCAAGCATATGACCCGCATCGAGCATGCTTATCCCGTCGTTTGAGCCTTTACTTTCGTATAATTCCGGGTTAAGGCCATATACTGCATTAATCAGCGAGCATGTCTCTGGGCTTGATATGATCTTTGGCTTATTTTTGCTTTTTGCAGCGGCGATATGATCGCTATGCGCATGAGATATGAATGCAAGGGAAGAATTCTTCTCGTTCCTGTCCAGGGATATAGATATATGTTTGCTATCTGGTTCCATGCCATCATTTATTTATACGCTGCAGGTTATAAAATATGCGCTAATGTAGGCTTTACGTTTATTACATTTCTTTTCTTTAAAGTAAAAGTTTAAAATTTGCAATGCCTGAATACTAATGATTTTTATGGCAGAGAACATTATAATAATCGGATCTGGCCCCGCTGGACTAAGCGCGGCGCTTTATACAGCAAGGGAGGATTTCAAGCCATTAGTCATAACTGGAGTTAATGCAGGAGGCCAGCTTCTCCTCACTACGACCGTAGAAAATTATCCCGCATTCCCAGACGGAGTGCAGGGGGCAGAGCTTATAGACCTAATGAGAAAACAGGCCGAAAAGTTTGGAACCAGGTTCGTAGCAGATGATGTTGTCGGAGTCGATTTCTCTTCCAGACCATTTAAGATAAAAACGCATTCTGGACAATATGAGGCAAATTCGGTGATAGTTGCTACAGGTGCATCAGCGAAATGGCTTGGAATTGAGTCTGAAAAGAAGTTTATAGGCAAGGGCGTAAGCAGCTGCGCAACATGCGATGCGCCTTTCTTTAAGAATAAGAACGTTGTAGTAGTGGGCGGAGGCGATACTGCAATGGAGGATTCTCTGTTTCTTACAAAATTTGTTAACAGCGTTACGGTAGTGCATAGAAGAAACCAGTTCAGGGCAAGCAAGATAATGCAGGAACGGGTGCTTTCAAATCAAAAAATAAAAGTCGTATGGGATTCGAGCATAGACGAAATAATGGGAGATGAGAAGGTCTCAAAAGTAAGGATAAAAAACCTCAAGACCGATCAGGTTACGGAAATGGATATAGATGGCATATTTGTGGCCATAGGCTATGCACCTAACACCAAATTTTTAGAGGGCAGCTTGCCGCTTGACGATAAAGGTTATATTATAACAAAGAATGAAGTTGAAACAGATATAGAGGGCGTATTTGTAGCAGGGGATGATGCAGATCACACATACAGGCAGGCAGCAACGGCGGCAGGCAGCGGAGTGAAAGCAGCACTCAGGGTCAGGGAATACCTTCAGAATATGGACTACGATAATAAGCACTAAAACAGCTTCTTCTGCTTTTTAATGTCGTTAAAATCAGACACTCTTACACCTACCTTCCTTGCTTTTTTACCATATAAAAGCAATGATATGAGATTTCTGGAATTAGAATATAAGATTTCTTCAGAATCGGTATAATGGTGCAAATTCCTGCTTTTTATTTTTTCAGTGAAATCTTCGTATCTTACCTTTACGCCTATTGTTTTGAATAAATACCCTTTTTTGCCTAAATCTGACATAACCTCAACCACAAGTTTCTTTATCATTGGATCTATTTCGTTTATATCTGAGGTGCTCACAGCCATTGTACGCTCCCTGCTTATTGAAAGTATTACATTTGTATCAATTATTTTGCTCGTATCTACACCATTTGAAAGGTTGTACAATTGGCTTCCAAAAGAGCCCAGCTCAGCTATCAGATCCATCTTGTTTGACCTTGATATGTCTCCTATAGTCGACAACTTCATACGGTTCAGCTTCTCCTTTGTCTTTGGGCCTACCCCTGGAATCTTTTCCACGGCCATATCTTTTAAAAAGTCCTTTATCTCATCGGTTTTGACCATAATTAAACCATCAGGTTTCGCTTTATCGCACGCCATTTTTGCAAAATTCTTTCCAGTGCTTAAACCTATTGTAGATGGCAGGCCAAACTTTTTCCGCACAGCGTCCTTTGTTTCTTTTGCCACATTTATTGCAACTTCATAGGACGTTTCACCGAGATCTAATGCAGCTTCGTCTATGCTCGTTATTTCCATTTTGTAGCCTAATGATTTCAGATATTCCATTATCTTACCAGAGACGTCTTCATAATAGAATTCGTCGGATTGCAGGTATTCGAGCTCCTTGCACAACTTAAATGCCATTGAAGTAGGCATGCCACTCTTTACCCCGAATTTCCTTGCTTCGTAATTACAAGTTTGGACTACCCCCTTTTCCCGGTCTTCGAGACGTGATGTGCCGACCGCCATTGGTCTGCCTTTAAGTTCTGGATGCCTAAGCTCTTCGCATGCCGCAAAGAAATAGTCCATGTCTATATGCATTATTATATCATGGTTGCTTTCCAGGCATATCACCCTAAAAGATATTTGGCGGATAACCCAATTAATATATATTGCATTTAAATAATAAGTATGGTTCTATGATTAGGATGTGATCAGATGAGAGATCAGGCGTTTGCAGGAAGCTTTTATTCGGATAAACCCATGGGCCTTTCATCATTTATATCGGAGGCTATAGCAGAAGCAAATAATACAGGGTGCAATGCAACAAATTCAGTTTCATTTATAGCGCCCCATGCGGGGTATATTTACTCTGGGAGAACCGCCGCATATGCCTATAAGGCAATGCTCAACTCAAAGAAGATGCTTAACGCAGATACTATAGTTATATTGGGGCCGAACCATACAGAGTTAGGGGAAGCAATATCAATATCAAAAGCAGATTGGAGGACGCCGCTCGGCGCAGTAAGGAATGATATAGAGATGGCCACAGCTATTGCAGGCCATAATAATGGCATATCGATAGATGAGATAGCACATGCCGATGAGCATTCGATAGAGGTGCAGCTCCCATTTCTTCAATCTACGCTCAAAAATAAACGCATAGTGCCTATATGCATGGGTGATCAATCCTTGCACGCGAGTAAACTTGTTTCAGACGCCATATCGAGCGCCGGAAAAAATTTGGGAAGAACTATTGGTGTTATAGCTAGCTCTGATTTCGACCACTATGAGAGTGCAGAAGAGGCGCAGAGGAAGGACATGAAGCTTATTGGGGCAATAGAAAAAATAGATTATATGCGATTGAATATCTTGGCTAAAGAACTTGATGACAGCGTTTGTGGAATTGGACCAATAACCGTTGCAATGCTTTTCGCATTGGAACATAGCGCTAAAAAAGGATGCATGCTTAAATATAGTAATTCAGGAGAAGTTACTGGCGATAATTCAAGTGTTGTTGCATATTCATCCATATTATTTGAATAGGATTTGGTGTCAAAATGGTAGTATTAGGCATAAACGATTCTCATGACTCGGGAAGTTCAATTGTTTACAATGGCGAAATACTTGCAGCAGTAAACGAAGAAAGGTTTACAAAGAAAAAGAATGACGTAGGGTTTCCATATGGTTCCATAAGATATTCGATAGGCAGCACGAAGAATGAGATAGATGCAGTGGCACTTGCATGGATAGGCGGCAATGCATTAGTATCTAGGGTTATTCCTTCATGGGACAGGAAAAGGCGAGGATTATGGCGAAGGGAATTACCAAAGCCATCTAGACCCAGCCTACATCTGGGCAAC
>DAHXGO010000036.1:0-6304 GCA_027332905.1 Microcaldota archaeon
TATCTTTGGAAGGAGCTTGTTGTCGCTTATCTGGTAAAGTATTCTTGATGAGCTCAATATCATAGCTAGGGTTGCAGATGTAGTCGCTATCAGTGCGCCTATGTCGACTACAATGAATAATAGGGTAGGCGCATGTGCGAACTTCAGGGCGAATGAGAGCGGATCGGCCGATATAGTATATGCGCTGGCAGGCGCAAGGAACATCAGGGCCAATGCCACAAGTACATACACTATTATGCTTATTATTACGGCCGATATTATGGCTTTGGACGCACCCTTTGCCTTATCCTCCACACTAGACGTTATCGTAGATATTGATTGGAATCCGGAATATGCGAAGAATATTGCCACGCTTGCAGCGAATATTGCAGCTATGCTTGATTGGTTTGCTTTGATTGAAAAATGGTTTGCCAATGAGTAGTGCCCTAATGTCACTATGCCCAATGCAAAGGCTATGAATATGCCCAGTATAGAGAGCTTGAGCATGACGAGCCAGAAATCTGCTTTCGCAGCTTTCTTGACTCCAATTATATTCACAAGCGTGAGCACGAATATGAGCATTATGGCAAACAATATCGAAAACGGCGCTAGCGGAAGGCTGATCATGCTCGCCAGATACGACCCGAAGCCAAGGGCTATTGCAGATATTGCAGTTGCGAAGCTAAAGTATGCAAGTATGCCGGTTATGAACCCTAGCTCGCTGCCGAATGCTTCGTAAACATATGAATATGCTGCACCCTTTGCGTTGGGCATTATGAACCCCAATGCGCCGAATTCAAATGCTATGAGCAATGCAACTATGCCGACCAAAAGGAAGGCTATCAGCGCATTTGGCCCGGCGATTGCAATAGCCGTACCGCTCAGCACAAATATACCTGCGCCTATGATGGCGCCAAGACCCACAGCAGTAGCGACCTTTACGCTTATGCCTTTCCCTTCGACCAAAGCAATCCCCAAGATTATAATAGATAAGCATTACAATTATAAATCTGATTCGGTAAATAGTGATGCATGCAGGGATAGCAAAGCCTGGCCAAATGCGACAGGTTCAGGGCCTGTTCCCGTAGAGGGTTCGAGAGTTCAAATCTCTCTCCCTGCACCAACTATTCAACAATACGCTTCTTCAGCCAGTAGGCAAATAGCTTATCGGCCAGTGCATATGTGCCGCGCGATTTCTTTTCTACAATGTCCTCTTCCATTAAATTTGGGAGGTACCTGCTTACCGTGGTTGCCGGCTCGGTTATGTTTTTTGCTATTCCGACAAGGTTTTCTGCGCCATTTGCCAATGCGGCTACAATTATCTTTTCTTTGTCGCTCAGTTTTTCAAACTCCTCTCTAAAGAACAAATCGCCCTCCTGCGCTATGAAACTGTCAATAATATCCTTTATCCCACCGGCGTACTTTGTGGATCGCCCGATAAACTGAAGATAGAATGGCAGCCCGCTTGTAATATCATACAGCTCTTCCACCTCTTTTTTCCCGACTTTGCCGATATAAGATTTGATAAATTCGGCTGTTTCTTGCTCCGTAAAAGGCAATAGATGTTTTGGCACCAGCTGTTTATAGAACGGAGAGCCTTCCGAAAGAGCCACTATATCTAAGGTTCTTTTTATAGAGCCGGAGATCATGATTGCAGTCGCCTTCTGTAGCTCATACTGCGTTCTTAGCATCTTCACCAACTGCAGGCCGTTCTTGAATTTTACAACCTCGGGGAATTCATCCAAAATTATTATGCACTTCGTCGAAGTGGATCTCGCCAGCACCTCCCCCGTATTGAATGCTTGTCGTATATACTCTGAATAATTGCCATCATCACTCCTCTCTTTTTTAAATTCAAGAATCAATTTTATGTGTTCGGCAACTACTCCTTCTACCTTTACGCTCTTCAGTAATTCTGAGGCAATGCTAAGTGGTGACTTAAGGAGGTCCTTTATTCTGATTTTCAATGGCAAAAGCCCCTTTTCCTGATATGCACGCATTATGGCATCCATCAATTCCTCGGCAAGGGTTGTGGGGGATAAGTCTGCAATGTCGTATAATGATAAATAAGCCACGACAAGCTTCTTATCTTCCTCAAGCAGTTGCCTTACCTTTATCAGGATAGAAGTCTTCCCGACTCTGCGCCTGCCATACAGGCAAAACCCTATGTGTGATTTCTTATTATGTAGTTCTTCAACGAGTTCCTGTACTAACTTATCTCTCCCGATAAAGTTGTCTCCTATTGCCGGCGTGAGTACGAATTCTGCCATAGCCTCCTCTTATAATTATACAATAAAGTATTATAAAGGTTTGTATAATGAGAATGGCGTAGCCACGTAGTTGGCTAGCTCAAGCTCGTTGGGTCGTTAGCCCACGTGAAGGCTTGCCTGAACGTGCTGGCGTAGTTTTAATTGGTAAGGGTTACCTAAAGATAAGAATAAAAGCATGCATTTAGAATTGATAACATAAGAATTGCGGTAGTAAAATGACATCTGTAATATCGGATTTTATACACAAAACATTTAGCAATAAAAATTATTGTGCAAGATGTGCTAAAAAGTATCTTGAGCGTACAGATAAACACCAATGCTTGTTCTGCAATAAATATTTTTGTTCTAGGCATATAGCACCAGAAAAGCATAATTCTGAGTGTTCTGCCATGGAAAAAGATTATACGCAAATAAAGAAATCAGAAAACAAGTATTCAGTTCCATATGAAAAACTCAACGTTGAAAAGTTCGCTAAAATGAAGAAATCTGAGAAGGGAGTATATCTTAAGAAGAAGCAGTTAGAGTTTAAAAAATATCATATAGCAAATTTTTGCTCATATTGTGATAAGAAATATAATGGCTGGACAGACGTTCATCAATGTAGATATTGTGATAGATACTTTTGTGCCATGCATTGGGTTCCAGAAACACACGGATGCAATGGAAATCCTTTAAGACCACCAGGTGGTATAAGAGAGGTTCATCACATTGACGGTAAAATAGATGTGTATGGTAAGTAGTGCAACCTTTTCTTTAACAGTGCTTCCGGATAGTATTCAGCCACGATAAACAAATATCCCTGTTCTTCTCCTAAATCTATAACCAGCGTAAATAGCAGGTAAAATTAGCACTAAGGCAGCGGCATCTCCGCCAAACCAAAATAGAATAGCTACAGCAACGAAAACGGCTCCCAATAGACCTACGCCCCATGTTTTGAAGTCTGAACGGCCAGCTCCAATATTATTTACAGTTATAATGGGGTATTTCGAAAACTTCCGAGACGGCGCAAATTATCCTAAAAAAGCTTTAGTTTACGGAGTATGTGCCATACTTGGACTTGTTTTTTTCTGGACTGTGCTTTCGAATGTAAATCCCAAATCATTAAGTACAGATGCAATAACTTCAGCTATAATTGAAATCATTCTTACACTCGCTGGCGCATTGCTAAGCTACCGGTATTTTAGAAGAAGTTCAGATTTCCAGCAAATCTGAACGCTAGCCGCTTATATACCTTGCTCGGCTATAATTTATGGTTCAGATGAACCTGCTCTGGCTTAGAATCTTGTGTTGTTTTTGGTGTGAAATATGGTTAGAGATATATGCGCGGATTTCCCGCCCATATTGTAAGACGGGCCTAAATAGCGTATAGTTATCAAAAGCTTTAAATAAACATATTGTTTATTATTGATGTATGGATAATTTAACCGAAAGGATTAGGCGTGCGGTCGAAAACTCGCCGAACGGGATCGCCAGGCTAGAAACACTTGAGAGCCTGCAGCTCTGCGATAAATTTACCCTGAAAACAACGCTGAGCAGATTAGGCAAATCGGGCAGAATCATTCGACTTAAGCGCGGCGTATACTCATCAAATCCGATAAAAGACGCATTTATAGTTGCACAGTGCATCTACAACGGATACCTCGGTTTTTCAAGTGCGCTATATGTGCACAAGCTAATTGCAGAACTTCCATTTGTTGTAACTGTAGTCACGACATACAAGTCAGGCGCGACGGCTATTGGAGCATATGAATTTAGGGCCATTGCAATGAAAGAAAAAGCAATCGGATTTGAGAATGTCGGGGACCTGACCGTCTCCACCAGGGCAAAGACCCTATTCGACTGCATTTATCTAGAACGATATTCGATAGAAAGGGATAAACTTATGGAGGCTTATAAAACAGCAAAATTAAGTCCGGATGAACTAAAGGAATTTGATTCGTATGCGAAACGCTTTGTTTCAAAAAGAAGACGCGACAAGTTTGACAGGATAAGGAAGGAGATAACAAGTAAAGGTTGAGTTTCATGGAGCTGGACTTAGAAATATGCAGGACAATTGCCATCCGCTATGGGCTTCCCCTTCAATTTGTATTCAAAGAGTTCCGCTTCATGGATGTCATATCCCAGATAGCCTCAATTACGATTCAAAAGCGCGGCTCGCTGGTATTCAAAGGCGGCACCGCGCTCAATAAGGTATACCTGCAAAAAATGCAAAGGTTTTCAGAGGACGCCGACTTTGATCTTGTTACAAATAATTCGAGCCAAGAGCTTTACGAATTTAGCAGAAAACTTGCAAGTGAAATCAATGGTTACGAGATTGTGGATTTGCGCAGAGTGCGTTCTACGATGCAGTTTTACTGTATGTATGAGACACCCCTTGGCGGAAAGGACCACGTCAGGATTGACATAGCTTCAAAAAGGCTCCTCACCGCCAAGCCATTGAAAAATAACATGATAATCTCTGGGTTTACACACTCTTCTGTAAGTGGCATACCAATTTATTCTATAGAAGACCTAACCGCACGCAAGATGCATGCGCTTGCAAACCGTGCAGAAGGCAAGGACTTATACGACGTTCACACGGCGTTGCCGATGTGCTCCAAGAAGGTGCTCAAGACTGCAACCGAATTGATGCTGAAATCTGAGGGCGAAAGGGGAACAGTGGATTCATTCATGCAAAGAACAATCGTACGCCTAAAGAAGAGCAATCCGAAGAAAATGCGCAATCTTACGAATCCGTTTATCCCTGCTGCAAGCAGGCCGAAAAGTTGGGAGGAGCTGAAGAATGACTTATTGGCAATGCTCGAAGACTTCCAAAATGATCTCTAAGTTCATAAGTTCGAAGCCTTTGATATTTAACTCTAATCACCTGCAGGTTCGAGAGTTCAAATCTCTCTCCCTGCACCATCTTTCACGAAATCTTTTCTTATCTTTTTTAATTTGGGATTTTGTGGCAAATCGACCATATCGAGTTAGTTTTGTTTTTACTCTAGAAATATTTTCGACTTTATGAAAGATTAATACTCTGCCGTAAAATGAAAGTAGTGTTGCGAGTTTTTTAGACCTCCAGTTTCCTTTCATTTTATTACGAGATATTCTTTCTTTTAGATCTATGACTCTGGATAATTTAAGATTCACGATGTGAACTTCGCCAGACATGTGCCAGTCAATGCCATATGCTTCTTCTGCAGTCTTGCAACTAAAGTAAAATTCTTCGCTATTGAGAAAGTATTCGATTGATTTTGATAGAATGCGCATTGGCCTTTCTATAAAAGATCCGGCATGCTCTTCCTCAGACGGAATATAATAAATGCCTTTGAACGGGGTTGGGAAAATTTTAAGCTTAGAATACATCGACTTTATTTCCTTGATTTTTAAACCTTCTGAGCGTAATTGCTCAAAATCTATTACTTGTTTAGGAGGTAGTAGCATTTGATATCACTTTTAGAAAGTTTTTAATGCTCACATCATCTTGCATAAGGTCTTTTAGGCTTTTGGTGTCATCTGGCAGACCGTTTTCCGAGATTAATTTCTTTATTATGGTAAATTCTTCATTTCTTAACTTTAAAATACAATATATATCGAAGAGGTCGCGCGCCGCTTTCCTATTCTTGTATGCGATTATTTTCATTTCAAATATATCTTCAAGGGAGGCGACTTTGACCTTGACTCTGTTAAATACATGCTCTTCTATTTTTTTAATTTTAACCTGCGGTTCGAAAATTTCTATTTTTATACTTGTATCTTCAAACTGGATTATGAACTGGTTTCCATACGAACCGACTGTTGTCATATAGCCTAATTTAGTTAAACAACCTTTTAACTCTTGTTTTAGTTTTACATCGCTTCCTTTTAGCGGAGCAAAATCTAGATCTATGCTTAATCTGTGCTTGAGATAAAATAATGTAAGTGCGGTTCCCCCAACCAAGACCAAATTACCATTATGACATTTCGTTATGTCTGACAGTATCTCTGTGACCCTTTGGTACTTTCTTTTGTACTTGTCTTCCATGAACAGTAAACACAATATAATTATATAAAGCTTGTTATCACTAGGT
>DAHXGO010000037.1:0-6290 GCA_027332905.1 Microcaldota archaeon
CAATGTTATCCAGATATAATGCAATTTTTTCATAATTACCACAATTTAGCATCAAGCAGATCATTTGACATTACAGGAACAACACAGCTTAACTGAGGATTTGTATATTGCTACAAAAAGAAGTATTCCGGACAGCAGCAACAGCAGGGGCTCGTATGTAGCTATAGGTCCCTGTATTATACCTGTGGTGCCTATTACAGTAGAGATGGATGCACCTGACAATGCAAGCAGTGATGGCACCAATGCCGTGCAACACATGCTGCTCGGCAGCACTGCCGCCAAGAACGATCCTATGGACAGTTTCGCTGAGATATTAACGCCACGTTTAATCCCGTATATGTTCATCACAATAACGATTGAAAACATGGCTGATAACAAGGATGATACCATAATTACTGCAACGCTTAAACCAAAGAGGGCAGGACCAGGTAGGAGCACTATGCTTGAATATGAGAGCAAATAAGTGTACAGCATAAACATCAGCGCAGTTATTACTGCGAAAATCGTGGCATTGTGCTTTTCGCGGAATATGATTCTCAATGAATTAGCTATGTCACCTAAATGCGCATACATATGAATCTATATTCATATGTGTATTAAACTTATTAAATGTTTTGTTGTGTGGAGGTTGCATACTATAACCTAATCGTTTAGCTGGGGGTGCTGCAAGCAACGGTTTTATATACCTTTTAAAATATGCACTTACCGGTACACTGGGGTTTTATTCTGAGCATCAGGTCTAAACATATTGTATACTTCATAGTATTAAGCACATTAGCGTACAGTGTTGGCGGTGTACTGTCATATATTGGCGTAATGAGCATGCCGTTTTATTCGTTCGTACTGTTGTATGGTATGGGCATGCTTCTCGGAGTATTTGCAATGGCGATTCCGCTAAAGATGCATTTTGGGTGGAACAGAAAGCGCTATGCATTTGCAGTGGCTTCCGGGTTGGTAATCACCATATACTTGTATGTCCTATTTTTCTCATATAGGTACTACAAGCTAGCAGCAATATACCCATTGCTGTCTACATCGGTGCTGGTTTTCTTTGGATTTGATGTAATTCTATATAACAAGCGCATACCGCGTATGATGGGGTATTTCATACTTGTTGGGGTGCTACTGGTGTCCTTTGGCTCTTTTGTTACTGGAAGCGCTGGTTTTTCGTTCAACATCTCCTTGCTGCCCTTTATTGCAGTTTTCGCTGTAGGCGGCGGCGCAGTGAACTACCTGTACTTTTACAAGATAGAGAGGTATAGCATAGGGTCAAAAATGCTCACTTTCGCAATTATTTTTTTGATGCTAGGTATTTTGTATGCTGCTGCAAGTGGGTTCAGGTTTGGTGTATCTCTTGATGCTTCACTTATTGTGATGATAGCTGGCTTCATTAACATCTGCGCGATGATGTTTGAGTTCCACGCGATGAAGCTGTACAAATCAAAAAATATAGCAGGAGGAGTGGCTGAACGCAATTTCATAAACAATTTTACATATCTCGATACGGTTTTTGTGCTCGTAGGGAGCATAATAATAGGCAGTTTTACATATCAAGAGGTACTTGGTGGTATGATAATATTTGCGGGGGTATTAGTTATAGAGAGAGCAAGGTCGCTGCGCAAGTAGTGCTGCATGGGGGTGCAGGCGTAAATGATAGAGGCATCACAGCAGTCTCCGGCTGCAGCATGATAAAATGCGCCGCAGACAAATCCGTATGCCGGATTATAGGAGGTTGATAAGGCGGCAGTGCGAGGCCTATTTCTCCCTCCAATGGTTGAACCTTTTTGCTATGTACGCATATACTGCTATTTCTACAAGCAGCACGGCTATGGCGTAATAATGGAAAGGCTGCAGCTTGAAGGCCGCTTGAGCTAACATTGATGCAGGAGTGACCGGAGAGAGCATGAATAAGTAGAGCACTGGCTTTGGAAGTATAGAATATGGGTAAAATATTGGGGGCAGGACTGTAAGCAGTACGCTGAGTATGCCTGATATCCCCCATACATTCCTGATGTGCTTTATTAGGCCAGATACCAATACTGCTATGGCACTGGCACCGAATAGCACCATGAACAGCAGCACCGCAAGTATGGCTGCATTTGCTAATGTGAACAAGGATAGCAGCACGCCTATTATCGCATATACTGCTATGCCCGGGGTCGAAGTCGCAAGGTAGCTGAAGGACATGGCAAGCGCGTAGTCCGTCGGGCTTATGCTTGTAGCCACAAAAAGGTCCTGTGTCTTCAATTGTATGCGGTGGAATGCCATGTCGCTGCTGCTATATATTGCATTCATTCCTACTATAGATATGAAGCCGCCTATCACAGCAAAATCCAGGAACTTGCCTGCCGAAAAGATGGTTATCAGGAAAAGGAATACCAGCGGGTACATCATCGATGATATTATGTATGACGGACCGCGTAGTATCGATTTGAAGCCGTAGTACCAGGTAAATGTGCCTATGAATTTAAGGTTCAATCTCCACACCCCTGCTTATGAAAAGGTCGTCCAAGGTTACTCTCTTTATCGAATAGCCTTTTTTGACGTATTTTTCGCTGTCGCCGATGTTGATGTACGAGAAATAGGTATTGCCTATTTTGTGCATCGCATCCTTGTCCGGATGCAGTGTTTCGGCCCTTACCTTGCCTTTGAATTTAGAGAGCATCTGCTGCGCAGTTCCGTGCTGCAGCACCCTTCCCGAATCAATCATCAATATATCCTCTGACAGTTCTGCCGCTTCGTCCATATAATGGGTTGTGAGTATAATATTGCCCTTGAGCTCCTTGATTGCGGACCACACTTCCAGCCTTGAAACCGGGTCCAAGCCCGTAGTCGGCTCGTCCAAGAATATAGTATCTGCATTTGAAGCTAACGCCATAGCGACAAAAACCTTGCGCTTCATGCCGCCAGACAGCATATCTGTTGACGTGTTTGCGGCGCTGCGCATCTCAAGCGAATCTAGGGCTCTCCTAGATTCTTCGCCCGCCTGCTGCAGCGACATCCCTCTTGCCTCCAAATATATCTTCAAATGCTCTAATGGTGTGAGGTAGCCTATTGGGCTTGCTTCTTGTGGTATGCTGACTATCATCTTGCGTATCTTGTCGGGCTCTGTGCGCGTATCGTAACCGTTTATTGTAGCGGTGCCGGAGCTCTGCAGCAGCTGTGTTGAGAGTATGCGCATCAGCGTTGTCTTGCCGGCGCCATTCCTGCCTATTATTGATGCGACTCGCTTGCTTATTTTGAAGCTGACTCGTCTTAAGGCAGTGTTGCCGTCGCTATAGCGCTTGGACAATGAACTTGTTGTAATCATGAAATAGCCCATAGTTTTTATCTATATTATTGACTGAGTTCTTTAATATGCTTCGTTTACTGCTGCTTGCCTTCGCCTGCCTCGAAATGCCTGCCTTTATGCTCTGCCTTTTCCCACATACTATTCTCGTCTAGGTACTCGCGCTTTGAGGGTATACGCAGCTCACTGCATTACCTATTAGGCAGGCTAAAATATGTATCAGACAACGGCACGGTGTATGTGCCTTCGACGAAGTTCAATTACACTCTGTCCGTTATGCAAATTTCAAATCTTTGAGCCTCTGTTGACAATGAATATTGCTATGACTTGAAGGCGTTACAGTTTTTTAGAATAAAGTTTGTTATGCCAGCAGGCGTTTTGCGGCAGGCCAGATCCTGTGGCTGGGGTGCATTGCAGCTTCGCGTAATAAAGAAACCAATTAAATATTAGGATAGACTAGCAGTATTTGGTGGTAGAAATGGTATCAATATTCAAGAAGAGGGAACAGAGTACGAAAGAGCCTCATGCGGCGAATGGTTCTGACGGCTCCAATGCCATGAGCTTAGAGGAGCAGCGTTTGGCTGTATTTGAAAGGATAGCTGGAGATAGCAATGGGGCAGTGCAGACGTTTCAGATCATAGTTAACTACGTGCAGACTGCAGTGAATCTATCAGCAGCACTAGAATCCAAAAAGAGGATAAAGGGCATAGCAGTTAAAACGAAGGAAACGTTGGAGCAGAAACTCGGCGCGCCAGGTGCAAAAGCGGATGAAAATACTATAAAAAACATGCTGCTACAGCTTGACCTGACAATACCAAAGCTTTCTTGATTTAGCTCAATACATACAAAAAGAGCACTAGGTGCAGCGGGGGCTGCTGCTTAATGCCCATCGCCTTCATCTTCAGGCAGCTTTGATACTAGGCCGAGCTATATATTGCAGGGGTTTCACTTTCATCGTTCTGCTGCACCGGTAGAACATGAAAAATAAGCGCGTTAAAGGCAGCGTATGCAACATTTATATGGTTTACAGTGGCGCGCAGCCTATCGATGTATGATTAGCGCATACTATCCTTGACGCAGCTGCTAACTATGCCACGGTTTCGGCGCAAGAACTCCGTGTAGTTGTCTGCATTATCTATTATCCTTTGATGCTCCTCTTCAAGCAATAGATCATAAAGCCTTGCAGTTTTATCTGTTGCGGGTGCGCTCTTTAGGTATTCTTGCATGAATTCGAGCGATTCGTAGCCATATTCTTTAAGGTACTGCATAAATAGCTTGTCAAGCAGATTGGTCTCGTACACGGTCAATACGTATTCAGAGGCAGCAACCAGATCCTTGAATCCTTCTATAACTTCCGATGCCTCGGCCATACGAAGGTCGGATTCTGCGAAGCTCGACACATGCACACGGCCATAGTTAAGCAGCACTTTGTCGCCGAATTCGTCATCCACCAAAAGGGCGCTATTGCTCTTTGCTGCCCTGATTGCGCGTGCGGCGTCTAAGTGATCGAAAGATGTACTGAACAGTTCCTTTGGCCTGTTCATAGATTTAGTTGTCATGATAAATCATCACGAATATCGCGCAGCCTAAGATATATATAGATTTTTATTTGCTGCCCTGTATGGCTGCTACCTGTTTGCCACGGAAGATAATGCGTTTTTCTGTGCCGCACTGTATGCATTTATACAATGCAGTATGTTCTCTGCCTAAAATCCTTACTGTGCACGTAATGCCTGGTATTAGCATAGTGCGGCATTTCTTGCATATAGCGTCAAACCTTTTATCTTTTGTCTTTATCTTATAATGCCTTCTTATTTGCATGGCGAGGCCTATGTATTTCTTCGCCAGGGCTTCGTCGACGCCAGCGGGCCCATCGCCCTTGAAAAAACGTTCTGAAATATCTAACAATATGCCTATGCGTTCCTCTGCTATGTGTTTAACCGTGCCTTTGTCGTTGCTCATGTGGATTACTTGCAATCATTTGACGCCCAAACGGGAAAGCATTTCCAATATGGCAGGGTCCATGCCGTTTGAGTCGCGTATGGTTGATATGTTGTCGCTTATCATATACGCATCTTGTGTCGGTATGCCGTGGAACAGCAGCACGAGGCGTTTCGCTTCCTCCTCGTCTGGCGTTGCCACTTTTATCCCTTTTACGATATTTGCCCTTGCAAGCACTTTGACTGAATTGCCTATTGCACACACCTGTTTCTTAGAAGCGCTGAACTTGAGCACGAGGTCGAGAAGAGGCCTGAAATCATAGAGCTTGTACGAATCTATGCCTTTGCCATCCGCTATTATGAGGCCGTCATAATCTTCGGTGCTCACCGAGTTAGTGTTTACATCAGGCATGCATACTGCGCCGTGGTATCCCCTGCATTCCTTTTTCGAATAGCTGCTTATTGCATACTTGACGCCCCATTTGCCGAGCAGGAGCTTAAGCTTTTCCAGCGTCTCGTCCTTGTAATCGTTTGGGGCTATGAATATGAGGATCTTCATTTTATCTGGTAATATCTCAATTGAAAACTATTTATGAATTCTTATTATGGATGCAACAGGGGCATAAATAGCTTATAGCTTTGACGACACCCTGAGCGACGCCTCCTTTATGTGCTGTGATACCTTGGCAGAAGATTCGCTGTTGCATGAGAATAGTATGCCGACCCCATAATACGCAGTATTTATGTCGTCTATGACTATCTGAACGTCTTTTGCATTCTTTGCTATGTATTTATCGCTTGAAAAAGCAGACTTGGCCATTTTCTTGAACTTCTGAAAGTCTTTTTTGATATCGAGCTCTACGCGAACCTGCACGGAATTCGTAACTGCCATGTTTTTGTTGAATATGAGCGCCTGTATCACTATGCTGTTAGGCACAAAAACAGGCATCCCTGTTTTCTCGATTATGGTTGTGTATATGATACCTATCTTATCGATTTTGCCGGTAATGCCAGGGTATATGTTGCCATGTGGATATGTCTGCGCTATGAGGCCGTACTGC
>DAHXGO010000038.1:0-6166 GCA_027332905.1 Microcaldota archaeon
TTTTTTGCAAGCATTCTCCTGATTATGTCGCGCTCTGTTATTATACCGGCAGGCTTCTTTCCGGCATTCAGTATTACTACTGATCCTATGCTGTGCCTCTTCATCTTCTCAGCAATCACATATGCGCTGTCGCTCTCGCGTCCTGTTACAACTGGCCTGCTCATGATTTCATGCACCTTTATGGAACGCTTCAGCAATTGCATAATATCAATAAGTATTGGATGCCTGGCTTTTAATGGCTTCCCTTCTGTTAGACATCTGCTTACGGCATAATTTTTTAGCTTCCGTCAACAAAGAAATCCTTGAGGTAAGCGTAAAGCACACAATACAAGGGATTGTTTCTGGTTTATATGGCAGAACGATAGGAATTTACAGAGTGCATAGCAGAAAGCCCACGCACTTAGAGAAGCCTTGATGTTTCGTCATCCTCTTTCTCGTATTCATCGTAGCCTATGGTGCCGTAAAAGTCTTCCCTTGTCATAATGCTATCAATAATGTCCTTCTGCGTGCCAGACCTTGCAAGCCCTCTATATATCTTCTTTGATGCCAAGGCTGACCCGCGGAAAGCGGTAAGCGGAAATATCACTATCTTGTATCCGATGCTTTCCAGATCCTTTGCCGACAGCAACGGGCTCTTGCCAAATTCTGTCATGTTGGCTAACAGCGGCGCATGTATTTTTTTTGCGCATTCTTTAAATTCGCTCTCTGATTCCAAAGCTTCGGTGAAGATGACATCCGCGCCTGCATCGGCATATAGGTTAGACCGCCCTATTGCAGCATCTAATCCTTCTACAGCTCTTGCATCAGTTCTGGCTATTATCACAAAATCCTTGCATTTTCTGGCCTTTACCGCGCTGCTTATCTTTTGCAGCATTGCATCTGCGTCTACAATTGCCTTGCCGTTGAGATGCCCGCATTTCTTTGGAAGGACTTGGTCTTCTATATGTATAGCCGCTGCGCCCAAGCCTTCCATTGTTCTGACGGTTCGTATAACATTCAGGGGTTCGCCGAAACCAGTATCTGCGTCAACTATAAGCGGACTTCTTGAGACTGCAATTATATTCTTTGCATCGTATGCGACTTCGTCCATGGATATTACAGACAGGTCAGGCAGGCCCCGAGTGCCTGCAACCCCTGATCCAGACATATAAAGCGTTTTGAAGCCCGTCTGCTCTGCGATTATGGCAGACAGGCCATTGGACACGCCCGGAGCTATGATTATCTTTTTGGAATTGAGCTGCTTCCTCAATTCCTTCGCGCCCATATTGATGTTGTCTCGCAAAATTGACATGCAATCGCCACGTTAAATCTTTCAAACAAAGTTATTTATGGGATTTTATAGGGGTAGGAGTATTTGGCTTGTTTTCTTGAACGTTAAAAAATTTAAAGCAACCTACCAAACATTTAAAAAGCTTTTTAGAGAAGTAATAAAAGTGATTAGGTGGCTGGGAAAAGCGTAGGTGTTGGCGATAGGTTAGATAGATTGCCTTTCAGCAGGTTCCATCTGAAGTTTCTTCTCCTTATAGCTGGGGGCGAATTCTTCAGCTTGTTTGTCTTGTTTGGACAGGGAGAACTTGCTTTGCTCGTCGAACACGCATATGGGCTGAGCAGTGTTATAGGCACTTTGATAATACCTACTGTATTCTTTGCGGGAATGTTCGTAGGCACGCTGACATTAGGTAAATTGGCAGATATGCGCGGACGTAAATACATATATTTCATGAACCTCCTTATAGTCGCAGTAGCTGGCATACTTGCAGCGTTAATGCCCAGCTACATACTAATATCAGTATTCATATTCTTCATAGGCCTTGGAGTAGGCCCTGAATTAGGCATAGCAGACACTTATGTAAGCGAGGTCATGCCTAAGAATTCTAGAGGCGCAAGGCTGGCTGAGGTTTACACCTTGGCAGTATTGGGCGCACCTGTTGGCGCATTTGTAATGTTTGCGCTTTCAGGATTCAATCTTGATTTAAGCTGGAGATTGACATTAGTAATAATTGCAATAGGCTCATTCATAATGTGGGTGTTGAGGAGGCGAATCATAGAATCGCCAAGATGGCTTGAAGGTGTCGGAAGGACTAAGGAAGCAGATGCAACAACCACAATGATAGAAAAGAGCGTCATGAGATACAACCACATTAGAGTGCTGCCTCCGGTTAAAAAGCACATTACAGTACCAGTTAGGAAGGTGGGATGGGGAACGCTGTTCGCAAAGAAGCTAAGGGCAAGGACAATAATGGTATTGATATTCCAATATGCCCAAAGCGGCGCAGCATTCAGCTTTAACGTGCTGATACCGCTGCTTTTCGTAGCCAGAGGATACACCATAACCTCATCGATACTCTTCTCGATGGTGGTGTTTTCAGGTTTCGTCATAGGCAGCCTGTTTAACATACCGATAATCGACAAGGTGGAGCGAAAGGTTGGAATTATGCTCTTCATACTTGCCGCAGGGATATTAGGAATAGGCTTTGCACTAACTACAAACCTATACCTGATGCTGATATTAGGGTTCTTTATACAGTTTTCATTCTGGAACATGAGCAACTTCTTCCACCAGTATCAGGCGGAGATATTCCCGACAAAATTGAGGGGCAGCGCAACCGGTTTGGGTCAATCCATAAATGCGCTGGCATCTGCAACGGTACCGCTGTTTATGGTTGCAGATGTGATAAGCCATGGAGTCTTTGCTACGTTCGTAGCAATATTTATCTTGATAATAATAGTCATCATAGATATTGGATTCTTTGGGCCTAAATCATCCAAGGTACAGCTTGAAGAGATATCCAACATATGAATATGAATAAGATAGAGAAGGGATCTTGCAGGCTGAAAGACGGTACGCAGCTGTCTTACCTAAAATCCGGATGCGGCAGCATCAATATTATGCTGCTGCACGGCCTCGCAGGCAGCTCATTCATATGGAGGCGCTTCATGCTCAGCAACACGGGCAGATTTACATGCTGGGCATTCGACATGAAGGGTTTTGGAGATTCATCAAAGCCCAGCCATGCATCTGATTATAAGCTTAGTGATTTAGGGAAGGAGATGCTTGAAGCGGGTCGTACGCTTGGCATAGGCAACGCCATAGTTATAGGCCATTCTATGGGCGGACAGGTGGCAATGTCGATGGCATGCACCGGCTCCAAGGCAGTACGCGCCCTGGTAGTTGTGGACTCGGGGCCTAAGCCGTCATTGAAAGTAAGAGAATGGCTCGATGAGCTTGAAAACAAAAAAGACCTCAAAGGATTCATGAAAAGCAAAGTTCCCACATTTTTCAATTCACTGACCAAGACGGAAGAGCGATCGATGGTCAGGGAGGCTATGAAGATGAGTTTCTCATCCCTTGATGGGCTCTTAAGGAACATACTGAAATTTGATGCGACCGCATGCATGAAAAAATTGACTATTCCGACCATGCTGATTTTTGGGGAGAACGACAATAACAGGAGCCTTGCAGAGCTCAAGGAATTGAACGCCCTGGTCAAAGGGAGCAGATTATACGTAGTTAAAGGCAGCAAACATTGCCCGATGTATGAAAATGAAAAGGAGTTCAGCAGGCGCGTGATAGGATTTGCAGATTTTGTAACAAAAAGGCAAGCGCGGACAAGACATGCCAAGGTTACTCCCTCTTCTCTAAAGGCAGTCAAGAAAGCAATCCGCTTATGAGCGCTTTGTATGATGCAAGCATCTTCTTTATATTGAGTTCCTTTGATATCAATTTCTGAGCGTTGTTGCCGAGCCTTTCTGCAAGCTTCTTATCCGAATAGAGCCGGTAGAACTTCTTGGCGAAATCATGCATATTGCCGTATTCGAACACCATGCCGTTCTGGTTTTCGCGCACCAGGTATTTCCTTTTTTTGTAGTCTATCATCCTGTTGTTCTTCGTATTCGCAAGCACGGGAAGGCCGCATGCCATGGCCTCAAGAAAGACTCTTGACAACCCTTCCCAATAGGAAGATGAAACGAAGAACCCTGCATTGTTGTACGCATTCAGGAGCCTGCTTTCAAGGGCAAAGCCGCAGAACGATATGCTGTCTTCCAAAGTCAATTCCTTGACAAGCTGTTTATAGTATCCTTCATCAGGACCGGTGCCGTATATTCTGAGGAGTTCCCTTCCCCTCAGTTCTGGATGCATCCTCACGACTTCCTTTATGCCCAGTATGAGCAGCGAGACGCGCTTCTGCGTCTCTTCCAACCTGCCTATAAAAATCCCTCCCTCAAAATCCTTTTTGATGTGCAGTTTGGTGAATTCCTCGTGCGGCGCTATTGGAATGTATTTTACCATTGTCTTATGGGCAAAAAATTTCCTTGCCCTCTGTTCCTGCTCCGCATTTATGGCTATATAGCATGTGAGCCATTTGTGCATCTCCCTGAATAGGTACATGCCATAGCCTTTCGAAAAGAAGTCCCTGGCGCGCTTGAGAACGATGCTGTTAGTCTGCTTGATTATTGATTTTGACATCGAATCGGACCTATTCGCGCTCATGGGAAAAATGCCCGCAAAGTGCGAGATCATCCTGCTTCCGTGAAGCATAAAATAGTGGTATACGATATCGCCCCTGTCTACATATATGGTCTTTGTCAAGGCGTTCTTTGGCATGTATTTTTTAAGCAGCAGCACGTCACGCATTGAATTTATTATTATCAGGTCGTAATGGGTTTTGTATAGTTCATCCAACGATATCGGATAATGTTCGCCAAATTTTGAGAAATCCGCAAAAAAATCAACAGTGTACCTGCCAAGGCTTTTTAAGTAGACGTAAAGCCTATGCGAGTCTTTCACTGCGCCGCCGAACGTCTTGAACGAGCCGGATTCCATTACAAGAATACTTTTCTTGCGTGATGCCACAGGCATTGTAAAACCTCTTATTTCTTATTGTGGGATTTCATGTATTTAAGCGAGTAGTGGTATGCAGCATAGAGCGCGATGGCGAAAACGCCTATCGAAGCCAGTATGACCACTGCGCTGCTTGATGACAGCGCTTTGTACCCGAAATATATGAGCACAAAATCGTATATTACGCATCCAGCTATAGAGTACGCGAAGAATCTTCTTTGAGGCATGCGGGCAAATCCAGCAGGGAAGCTCATCAAGGTCCTTAACAAAGGTATGAATCTTGAAAGGAAGACGGCGGCAAATCCGTTTCTTGAAAACCATTCGTCGAATGCATCAAGGGATTCCTTCTTTATGTGAAATGATTTAAGGTGCTTGTAGACGACATCCTTTCCCAAATAGTATCCTATGTAGTAATCGACGCCTAGCCCTACTATGCTGCCAAACAGCGCTGCAAGAAAGGCAAATGGAAGGTTGAGTATTCCCCTTGCTGCAAAGAGCCCTGCAAGCGGAAGCACAACTTCGCTAGGTATTGGCAATGAAGAGCCTTCAAGAGCCATTAGCCCGAATATGGCAGCATAGCCGTAATGGCTTATGAAAGAGCTAAGAAGCGCATACGATGCGCCGATAATCGAGAATATGCCAAGTATGTCAAAGCCCATGATATCAAACAAATGTATTGAAATGCTATATTTATTTAACTTTTGTTCGTTGGGATATTTGGATTGGAATTTATATATGATACGCAATTGTATTATTACGTGCAGTGTTTCGCATGAAGATAATAAAATTTTACAGGGATACCAATGCCCTCAAGCTCAGAGTAGACGGATTGGAGGACCTCTGGACCATACAGCGCATAATATTCCAGAACGATTTCGTAAAATCCGAGACCGAGCGGAGGTTCAGGGCCAGCGAGAGCGATGTAGGCGAACTCAAGAAGGTGATCGTAAAGGTGCTTGTTGAGAAGACCGAACTTGACAAGAATGCGCTCAGGCTCAGAGTGCTCGGCAAGATAGTTGAAGGAAGGCCGCTCGACTACATAAAGCTGAATAGCTACCACACCCTAAACATAGCTCCCGGCGATACAATAGAGATATTCAAAGCCGAATGGCCGGATTATCTGGTAGATGTCATTAAGGACGCGGCGGCAAATTCCAAGAGGGCGCGCCTGGGCATAATAGTCATAGACGACGTTACCGCCGTCCCCTCGTGGCCGGAGCTCATGGGCTACCTGGACGGCATATTCAGGGAGGTGCAATCACCCATCATAGTAACCACTAACGTATTCAAGTTCCTGGAACAGCTACCCGAGGACGTGCGAGA
>DAHXGO010000039.1:0-6079 GCA_027332905.1 Microcaldota archaeon
AGAGACTGTGCAGCTTTTCTTTGATGCATTTGGCGACATAAACAGGTTCAATATACTATTGCTGTTGCTGGAAAAGCCCCTGAATGTGGGCTCCATAGCCAAACTTACGGCTCTAGAGCAAAGCAATGTATCACACCATATGAAATGCCTGACCAATTGCGGCTTTGTCAATGTCGAGCGAGTAGGCAAAGAGCGCATATATACTATAGAACCCGCTGCAGCCCATATAGTGAAAAGTGTAGCTCTACATATGGACAGATATGAAACACATCTGCAAGCATGCGGCATAATAGCGAAAGATAGCGGGAAAAGATAATATAAGTGGGAGAATGGAAGAATTCAAATACGCAATACTAGGGCAAGGTGCAGCAGCATTTGCTGCCGCAATAAAAGCCAACGAATTAGGGATAGAAACCGTTATGATAGGCCAGAACGCGACTCCTGGGGCTCTAATCGGCGGCACATGTGTGAATGTCGGTTGCGTCCCGAGCAAAAGGCTCATATCGGCAGGCGAATACGCGATTGATGGCAGTGCGCGTAAATTCAGCGGCGTGGAAATAAGCAAACCAGAAATAAACTTCAAAGAGCTGATGCGCGATAAGGACCGCCTAATATCTGGCATGCGAACCAGCAAATACGAAGAAGTGCTCAAGGGACTCGAGAATGTCAGCTTCGTAGAAGGCTTTGCGTCATTTAATGAAAATGGCACCATATCTGCGGGCAAAAAGGAGATTGCCGCAGAAAAAACGCTTATAGCAACAGGCGCAAAGGCAAGTATACCAAAAATAGAGGGCGTCAATAAAACTGCGTACCTGACCAACGAAGAAGCACTGTCACTTGCAGAGCTACCCAAATCCATTACGATAGTGGGCGGCAGGGCCATGGGGCTCGAATTCGCTCAAATATTCTCTTCCTTGGGCTCGAAGGTTACAGTACTGCAGCGCAGCAACACCATACTGCCGGGATGGGAGCCTCAAGTCTCATCATCGCTTGCATATTACATGAAGTCATCTGGCATAAGCATTATCACCGGGGCAGAGACTAAAAAGATAGGAGAGGAAGACGGCAAAAAATATGTAGAATTTTCAGTAAATGGCAAAGTGTCACGCGCATATTCAGAGCAAATATTGTTTGCCACCGGAAGGGCACCCAATACTGGGCACCTCAACCTACAGAACTTAGGCATAAAGACCGATAAACAGGGCTTCATAAAAATAGACAAGTATATGATGACAAGCAAGGTGGGCACATATGCTGCTGGAGATGTGACGGGGAATCCCATGCTCGAAACCCTTGCTGCAAAAGAGGGCAATCTAGCCACGCAAAATGCCTTCGCAAATACCAAGCTTACAATAAACCTCCATGAAGTGCCTAACGTCGTATTCACTATGCCCGAAGCAGCTATGGTCGGATTGACTGATGAAGAGGCCAATGGGTCAGGCATAAAGTGCAGCTGCGGTGTGCTCCAAATGTCAAGCGTGCCAAAAGCTAGCATAATAGGCGACGAAAGGGGGCTCGTGAAGATAGTGATAGACTACAAGACGCACAGAATATTAGGCGTGAGCATACTTGCAAGAAATGCCTCAGACATGATATCTGAAGCTACATTGGCAGTGAAGTTCGGCCTTACAATAGACGACATAATCGACACCATACACCCGTTCCCGACGCTCAACGAAGCACTTAAACTGGCTTCAATATCCTTTTACAGCGATATCAGCAAGATGAGCTGCTGCACCATATGACGGCAGCAAAGCACTGCAGCTTGTGGGCAGTTCATACTATTATGGCACATATCTGAAAAGCTGCAGTATTAATATGGAAACCAAGAACAGGCAAAAGCCGCAAAACGACAATATCAATGCTTGGAAACAGCTGACTTCAACGGTTTTGGAGATATATCACGATATACTCTCAAGCAAGCCAAACCGCCTCATGCTGACTGCATATCTCACTGCAGTAGACATAGCCATAGGCTTTCCTGCTGCAGCGAAAGTGCTCTATGAGACATATTTGCACAATCCAGTCAATGCTGCACCATACCTGAATCCCATAATACTCCTATCATCTACACAGATTTCTGGCGCTATCGCCTTCTACCTGTATGAAAAGGCCCCATACCGGCTTTCAAAGCTGAAGCGCTCAGGCAAGGGCGGCAAGGTAAGGGCGGAATAGCTGCAATAGACAACATGGACGTCATTAGTCGAATAGGCATCTATCTATTAATTTATTGTGCATATTCAATAGTGATGGTGATTATGACGGAAGCTAACTACAATATTGACAATGTAAGCAGTTTCAAGGAATTCATCGCTCTTTATAAGGATGACATATACAATCTCCTTGTGTCATATTTTCCAACTTCTGGCCCAGCAGAATTTAACAAGATGGCGTTAACATACACAGAAAGGAAGGGCCAGTACAGACGGCCCAGCTACATACTGCTTTGGAACAGGCTCTACGGCGGGACCGATCAAGATGCGGTGCTGCCTGCCGCAGCGCAGCAGGCCTCAGAAGACTATTTCCTTATGCATGACGATTGGATGGATGGCAACACAGTAAGGCGGAACGGACCAGCAGCACACGTTCTATTCGGCGACAGGTATGCAATAACTGCAGGCAGCATGGTTCATGCTATAACTTGGAAAATTGCCTACGAAGCCGCCAAGCGCCTCGGGGGAGAGAGGGGCAATGCATATTTCAGCAAATTCTACGATATGATGATAGTAACACATCAAGGGCAGTACCTGGACGTTAGGCTCACCCGCGAGGTAAAGGATATATCCAAATTCACCAAAGAAGACTATTTCAAGTCGATACACGCCAAGAGCGCATACTATTCGGTGTATGGCCCAATGCAATGCGGCGCGATAATAGCAGGTGCAGATGACGATACCGTATCATCTATAAAGGAATACGGCGTGCCTGCTGGCAACGCCTTCCAGATAAAGGACGACATATTGGACTGCATATCGGACCAGGCAACACTCGGGAAGAGCATCGGCAACGACGTGCGCGATGGCGTCAAAACCATAATACTATGGCATGCAGTGCAGAATGCCAGCCAGGCACAACTAGATAAGCTAAAAGCGGTATACATGAAAGATAGGTCTGCAAAAACAGTAGACGAAGTATCGTGGGTGCTAAACCTGTTCAATGAGCTCCACGCCCCACAACTTGCTCAGAAAGATGCCGACGCCCTGGTGTCGCAGGCTGTAGAGTCATTCAAGCGCCTCTCGTCAGCGTTGCCCGAATCGAAGCTGAAAGAGATAGCCATGGAGTCAATAGGCTATGCTGCAAAAAGGAACGCATAATTGCCACGCTAAAAACGCATTTGCCAAGTTATACGCTGCGCATAGAAAAGGTTAAATCATTAGCATAGTGCATATGTAGGGCAATGCATACCTGCCCCTATACGTATAGGTGAGAATATGCATTACAAGAAAACAGCGTGGAAAGAGGTTGTGCTGCATTATGGGGGCGATGGGCTGCGCTTCTCATACGAAGGCAAGGAGTTCAGGGTGTTGGGGGTAGAAACCGCAAAGACCGACATATCATACAGCGGCGATTCCGTTGCACTGTGCAGGGTATCAAGCGCTGGCGGCAGCAGGGAAAGCGAAGGCATGCATTTTGTGGCGCTGTCATCCTTCCTAAGGATGGAAGGAAAAGGCGCAAAGAAGCACCTCACGGTTTCGCCTGACATAGTTCGGGGCAGGCAACTCGCCAAGGAGATACACACTAATGTGTTGAGGTATTCAACCTGAAATCCGCAAAGCATAGGCGTTTACCCTGCGCCGGCTTTCATGCGTTTACTGAGCTCTTCGCTATTTCTCCTTGTCGAGGCATAGAAATCCTTTAACACGTCCCTTTCTACAAGCCTTTTTATGCGCATATGCCTCTCATAAAGGTATTCAACCTCTGCGATGCTGCTTCGGAGCATCTTCATCTTGCGCTCATCCTTCTCGCGCTTCAGAAGCCTTCTGCCAGCGCTTGCCAAAGCCCGTAGCTTCTTTCCTAGATCCATAAAGTCCCCGATCGCATTATCCACTGCGATGGAGCTCCGCTTGTTCCAGTCAAGGAACCGTCCGACCTCCTGATCATAATACCACCTCTCTACAGACCCGCTGCCCAGCGACCTCTTCAGATTGTCGTAATCCTTCTCCAAAATCCTTTCGTACTCGCCGGAAAGCGCGTCCAGCAATGCGCCTTTGCTCTCCTTTTGCAGGGATTCCCCTTCGGAATGCATGCTGTAATTGCTCAAGAACCTATATGCTTCGTTTGCTTCCCTGGTTATCTCTTCCGAGAGTAGGCCCTTGTTCACGTCCGGGTGGTAATTTTTGATTATCGACCTATATGCATTCCTTATGGCAGCCTTATTCCCAGTAGGCTTCAGACCCAAAGCCGAGAAGTAATGCGCATAACTTGCATCATATTCAAAAGAGAATCTCCGGGCAAACCATTTGAAAATCGTCTTTGCATCGTCAATGCCTGCATAAAGCTTCGCTTCCTGAGAATCAAGAGCCTTCCGTTTCATCCCAGATACAAGATCAACGAGACGCATGCCTTTCGCCAGTTGATAGCATTGCTACCATATCATACTCGCAGATGGCTAATAATAATATTGGCATGGCTTGCACTATGCGCCGAACAATTGCATGGCCTTTGGCCATGCATAAGGGTGGGAAACCTTTTTCAAAAAAAGCGTTATCTGGTGCTTGCATTCTCTATCCTTCCATACTTCCTGCTTATCCTGCTGCTTATATATCCATATACATTCAAAGGCACCTTTCCAGGCAGGAATCTGGCCTTTATGAGCAGGCCCCTATAATCGTCTGAATCAGAAACATCCACTTCAGCTACTGCATCCATACGTATCAAGTATTCAGCTATGGTTTCGGGATCAGCCGATTCCTTTGGGCTATTTATGACAAATTTGTACATTCTGCTTCCGCTGACATATCCATGATATCTAGAGGCATCTTTCTGGCTTGCCATAGCAATCATCTATTAAAATACATCCTATACGGGCCTATCTTGTTTTCAGCGATGGCTTTCACCGCCTCTTTTCTTGCATGATGCAATCTAGCATTTTTGTCCGCATATACAATCCTCCACGAATTCTCGCCTGTCGCTACCAGGCTCATTGCTTCGCCTTCTTTATTCTCAGCCACTACGGTACTTTGTTTTCTTTTAAATATGCCCATAATATCGCCATGTTAAAGGGTGGTGGCGGTGCGTGCCGTTAAGCCAGCACGCACCATAGATTTCGGGTTTACGAGGAAACGCATAAATGCAAATTTGGGTGGGAAAGAAAAAGCAGGCATGTCAGATCCATACGGATAGGCATGAGCACAATTTTCTGTTTTTACATCAGCGTCCATCCACAATCGCCCGAAAGCCATTAATTATTATGAATAACCTTTTATATAAATGCAATCATACATATTGAATAAAATTATTGATCCTATCCACAATTCATTAGTGAAAATACTATATTATAATCAACATACTTATTTATATACCCATCGTTTTATAATAATAAAATACTTGCAAATATATTAGTAATAGGTTATGAAGCTAATGGATATATTTAAATATATGGCATGCTATAACCAACCTTCTTAATGTGATGCCGATGCAGCCCCCCGAAAAAATAAAAACTGCGTTTGAGTCGTTGAAGCTTGCATACGGGGCGCATGTGGAGCTCAAGTACTTGAACAAGCGGTTCTGCATCTTTGAAGCTACGAGCAGGTACGATCCAAGCATAGGCAGGTCAAGGAAGAAGACCAACTACCTTGGCTGGATAACTGCCGAAGGCATTATAGTGCCTGCGCGGCATAGGGCAGAGAGCAAGAGGGAGCTCGAGCGCACGTACCTCAAACGCATAGAGGCGCTCGAGACCGAAATCAAGAGAGGCGGTGCGCAAGCGCCAGCGGCAGAAATGCAGTTGCATCTAAGCCAGGAGGGCACCAAGATCCTCATGGCGCTGAGCATGAATTCAAGGCTTTCTTATGGCTCAATAGGCAGGATAGCCGGCATAAGGAGCCAAAGCGTGCCCTACAAGCTGAAGAAGATGGAA
>DAHXGO010000003.1:0-24976 GCA_027332905.1 Microcaldota archaeon
GGAGGCGTAAGGCATGCCTGAAAGCAGGAATACAAATACCAAGGAATAAATAACAGATCTTGCATTTTTGAAAGGCATATAATCCCTATTAGTTCAACACTAAAAATATTTATAGTTATATTGTAATGTTTAGCCGCAAGGGCCCGTAGCTCAGCTTGGATAGAGCGGTACCGTCCTAAGGTGAGGGTCGCGGGTTCAAAATAATTTCTTGAGAAGAAGTTTGATTGAGAAGGATGAAAATCCCGCCGGGCCCGCGATTTATGCTTAAGGTGAATCTAATGGCCAACAATATCAAGATACTAGCATTTGCAGGCAGCTTAAGGAAGAACTCATACAACGAAGCTTTAATAAAAGAAGCGGCAGGGCTGCAAAAGGAAGGCGTTACAATAGAGATATTCGGTTTGGAGGGCATACCTCTATACAATCAGGATCTTGAAAAAGATGCGCCGGCCAAGGTAAAGGCATTCAAAGAAAGTATCCGGTCCGCAGATGCACTCCTTATAGCAATACCTGAATACAACAGGTCGCTCCCAGGTGTTTTGAAGAATGCAATAGACTGGGCTTCAAGACCGTACGGCGACAATTCGTTCGATGACAAACCAGTAGCTACATTCGGCGCAACCGGAGGAAGCATAGGCACAGCGGTTGCACAATATCATTTCAGGGAAATAGCTGCATTCCTAAACATGCATCCGTTAGAGAAACCGCAGATGTTTGTTACAGATGCACATAAAAAGATAGAGAATGGTAAGGTCGTTGATGAAGAAACAAAAAAACGCATTGCAGAAATGGTAGACGCGCTTGTGAAATGGACTAAAAGAATTAATGGCAAGTGAATAATGTAAACACAGCCGCAGTAGATGAGAACACAACAAGTGTTGCAATTACTGCATCAAATCATAATTCGGACACTGCATGCTCTGGAACTGCATTTGACTGCGTCCTGCCGCCGCGCCTCTTCTGCTTTTCAGTTCGCGCATTCGCAAATTCGATTTCTAGGTCTTCTTCGGCATCGCTGTCCATCCATGCTTTTATGTACGTAGCTATATTCCTAAATGGGCGGGAATACCTATCCGTGAGCTCGTATGCGTTGGCTTCATGCTTTATCAGACCTATCTGCACAGCGTAATCAAGGTATCGCTTTGCAGTTGCAATCGGTATCCCTTCAGGTATGTCTTTTAGCCTTAGTTTGCCGCTTTTCTTTACTGCTAAAATAAGTTTGCCGAACCTGTATGCTTCGGTTTCATTCTCAAAGAATATCTTTGCAATTTCCTTTATTTTTGGCGACCTTATCTTATCCTTCAGCGGTGCGTCTTCAAATTCCCAGTATTTTATTGCCATATGGACCACAAATGCTAACCATCCGTCTTTACTCATTTTATTTTTATAAATGTGATGGAATCCCCATCCTTGAGTACATGCTCTATGCCAACCCTTTGATTGGCAAACTTTACACTTCTGCCGTTCACATATGCACATTTTAGTTCGCTTGATATCTCAGTGTGCAGCCGTTTTGCCAGATTGCCCACAGTGATGCCTGATTTTGTTGTTATGGGCTGTCCGATCTTGTCCAGCCTTGGCTTTAAGTAAACGCGCATTATGCTTAGATTGCCGTATATCTTTGCCCTCAATGATTCTAGATTATCCATATTTAATGCGCTTATCGGGATTGCCTCCATCTTGTACCTAAAGGATATTTGGTCCGCAACCTTCTGAAAATCCGGGGCCATGTCTATCTTGTTGAGCACCATTATCGCATTTAGGTAAAGCGACTTGTTGGATATGAATGATATGAATTCATCTTCTTCAACTGGATCCCATATTCTTACATTTGCATTGAATATCCCGAAACCGTTAAGGACAATCTTTATATCATCATATGACATCTTTGATTTGTTTACTTCTAGCAGTATGCCATGCCCGTCCCGATTCTGCCTTACTTGAATGTTCGGCTTTTTCTTGTTTATGTATATGTTCAATGAAAAAAGTTCGTCCAGTATGGTGTCTATCTGGCCGAGATTTGTGATGTCTATCACGAATATAACGAGGTCGGATACGCGCATCTGCGCTATGACACTTGAACCGCCGCCCAAGCCCTTATGGGCACCCGCAATCAGTCCGGGCATGTCCAATATCTGAATATGCGCATCGCGATATACCATAATGCCTGGTATTATATCTGTCGTCGTAAATGCATATTGCGCAGTCTTAGAATTTGCGTTGGTAAGCGCGTTCAATATCGAAGATTTGCCTGCACTTGGGAATCCAAGTAGCGTTACTGTTGCATCCCCGGTCTTTTTTACGAAAAATCCGCTTCCATGAACCCGTTTGCTTGCGTTTATGACCTCTTTTTTGACCGTCGCAACCTTGGACCTGAGCTTTGCGAGATGCTTGTTTGTTGCCTTGTTGTCCTTGGTTTTGGAAAGCTCCTCCTCCAATTCTTTGAGCCTTCCTTCAAGATATTCCTTGTTCGCCATTCGATCCCGGTGATGCATATATTTATGTATATAATTTAGTACTTTAGTAAAGTTATATAGATGCAGGTGTAATGCATAACATATTTATGTTTATATACTTTACCTGTTAACATACAAAAATGTTGCTGAAAAAGTGAGCAAATGGCAGCCAAGAAAAAAGTAAAAAAGAGCACGAAAAAAAGCGCAAAGAGCGCTAAAAAGGGCTCTAAGAAAAAGGCAAAGAAGAGATAGTTTGGGTATTAGCCCATTGATTTGTTTTTTATTTTTGTGTTCTTTTTGTTTTGTTTGATAGATGGCTTATTATTTACCATCTCAGCCGAATTTTGAGAAAAATCGTTTCATATTTCTGTCATTTTTTAGCAGATTGAATGATTTCTTCATCTTATTGAAATCCGACAGCAATTCGTGCACATCCTTCTCCGTAGTGCCGCTGCCCATAGCGATTCTTTTTATCCTTTTGGCATCGTGTATAAGCCTTTCGTTAGAACGCTCTTGCGGAGTCATTGAAGCTATTATGACCTTGTATTTTTGCAATTTTCCTTCGCTTTTTTCAAGCATGTCTTTAGGCACATCTGGGGCGCCCATCATGCCAAAAACATTTTTTAGCGGTCCGACCTTATTTAAGGTTTTCAGCTGGGCATAAAAGCTTTCGAAATTAAACTTGTCTATGTCTACTTCTTCCTGCTTTATGTCAGATTCAGCTATTGCGTTCTGCACATGCTCAACAAGTTTTGATATATTAGGTATGCCGAGAAGCTCTTCTATGAATCTGTCAGAATCGTATGGCTCCAAATCCTTTAATTTTTCTCCGACGCCTATGAACAGCACCTTAGATTTTGCAGCATTGGTAGCGCTCAGGGCTCCTCCGCCTTTTCCAGAACCGTCCATTTTTGTTATTACGACGCCAGTGAGTTTTATTGCAGAATCAAATTCTCGGGCCTGCCTTCCGGCAACCTGTCCGATGTCCGCACTTATGACCAGGATTTTATCATCAGGATTGAAAGCCTTATTTACTGCTTTCAACTCGTTTATGAGCTGCGAATCAAGAGCATTTCTTCCGCTGGTATCGCATATAATGACCTTCTTGTCTTTCAGTTCTTGGATCCCCTTTTCAGCTATCTTTGCCGCGTCGGTCTCGCCTTTTATGCCGAAAAAACCAATGTTTGCCTGCCTTGCAAGTGTTTCTAGCTGCTCGTATGCGGCAGGGCGGACTACATCGCAGCATATGACACCTGCACTGAAGCCACGATCTTGGTAGTATTTGGCAAGCTTTGCTGCTGTGGTCGTCTTGCCCGAGCCATATAGCCCAGCCAGAAGTATCTTTTGCCTGCCCATTTTCGGCGCGTATGTTGGCCCCATTAAGCTTACAAGCTCATCATAGACTATGTTTGTTATATATTCTCTTGGGTCCAGGCCAGCAGGCGGGCGGCTCTTGAGCGCCTTGTCTTCTATCGCTTTTGTGAGCTTGAAGACTAGGCTTACCTCTACGTCTGAAGACAAAAGCGTCTTCTGGAGCTCCTTGTTGAACTCTTTTATAGTCTTAGCGTCTATTATAGTTGCCCTTGACAGCTTCGCAAGTGCTTGTCTAAGGCCTTCGCCCAAATCCATGAAAACCAGTATAGAGCTATCTACTTTTTATTATTTATTTGTTTTGAATTGATGATTCATGCAGCAGATTGCAGTGCGCGGCTTTGCCGCTGCAATTTGGAAACTTGCGCTGCCGTATAACAATATAAATAGCATAATCATTTTAATCCTTTAAGAGATTTATTTAGGGTGTTGCATTGAAACTGGTTATCGCACAGGCAAATCTTACCCTTAAGGGAGGTGCGGAACGCGTCATACTTAAGATAGCTCAGCATTATGGCGCCATCATATACACGCCAGAATATGCTGAGGAAAGCACATTCGAAGGGTTCAAGGACATTGACATAAAGGTTATAGGGCGAGGCACGTTCGGAAGGATGCTGCCGTATGGAAGGCTTACCCAGGGGTTGGATTACGGCATGGGCTTCTACAATTTCAAAGTTGAAGAGGACTACGATGTTATAAATGCGCACATATCCCCAAGCAATTGGATAAGAAAGCACAACGACAGAGTATTGTGGTACTGCCATACGCCTTTGAGGGAGGTGTATGACCTTTACAGCTACAGAATGTCACTGAGGAACCCAATGAAGAGGCCAGTATATGCAGCAGGTGCCAGGATTGTCAGGCGCATAGACAGGAATGTGACTAAGGACATAGAGCTTATTTTCGCCAACAGCAGAAACACCAAGGGCAGGATATCAAAATATCTTGAGAGGGATGATGCAAAGGTGCTTCCCGGAGGGGTGGACTATGACAAATATAAAAATAAGGGTGATGAGGGGTATTTCTTTTACCCGTCAAGAATATCACCCAACAAAAGACAGGACTATGCCATTGAGGCATTTAGGATATTCAGGAAAAACAAGAAATTCAGTAATTACAGGCTTATCATATTGGGCGACATTTCTAAGGATAAATTTTATTATGAATATTACCTTAGGGTGATGAAGCTCGCTGCAGAAACGGGAAACGTAATAGTAGCAAAGAGTGTAAGCGAGGCAATGCTGATAGATTTTTATTCTAGATCCACAGCTGTGCTTTATACACCGTCCAATGAAGATTATGGGCTGGTGCCTTTGGAGGCCATGGCAAGCGGAAAACCGATAATAGCAGTAAATGAAGGTGGCCCTAAGGAAACTATAATTGATAGAGAAACAGGGTTCCTTGCAAACAGCAAGGAGGAAATGGCTAGGAAAATGGCGCTTATAGCAGGGAATGCAGACCTAGCCGAAAGGATGGGTAGGAATGGAATTGAAAGGGTCAAAAAACATTATTCGTGGGAAAGATTTTTCAAGCTGTTTGATGCAGGGCTTAAAAAAGTAAGGGATTCCGGATAATTTCTCATTTGACCTGCTTTGACGGCCTTTGCGGCTTGCCTTCGGAGGCAGGAGCATTTAGCGATATCACATACTTTGACATTATTCCTGCCGCGTATGCCAGTACCTTTCTTATATTTACTTCAGTGTTGGCTCCGGTGCATATCATCTTTCCATTCTTGAATAATATTATAACTGCTTTAGGTTCAGCAATTCTGAATATAGCGCCGGGAAACTGCTCTGGTTCATAGTCTACGGCTTTCACTTCCTTCGAAAGCGCATATAGGTCTATTACAGCGTGAAGGTCTGCACTCACAACTATATTCTGTATTTTTATCTTTGGAAACTCTATGTTGCCAGCAGAACTAGGTTGCAATGCGTTTTTTTCTATTTTTGTGTTGCCAGTTTTTTTTGAAGCCGTATAACCACCATCTATAGATAAGTTTAAAAACAAAAATATAAATATATAGTATTTATAGGGGCTTTTTTCATATGGCTAGAAATGTTGCAATAATCGGAGCAGGAGTCATAGGTTTAACGCTGGCCATTGCACTTGCAAAAAAGGGCATATATGTTACGGTATATGATGGCAAAAAGCGCGTATCGGATGGAGCGGAGAGGGCATCAGGCATACTCTCCAAGAACGGACTTGAAAGGCTTCGGATAAATTACAAAGACTCTATTGTAAACAGCCTGTATGGCGCGCGGCTGCACGCCAATAGGGCTGAATTGAATGTGAAATCGAAATCAGTGCAGGCATATGTTTTGGACCGCGGCATGTTTGTTGAGACGCTTTACAAAGACGCATTATCGTTTGGTGCGGATGTGGTGCTTGGACGAAGGCTGTACGAAAAGGATATAAAAGAGATCGCCAAGGATCCCGATTCCATAGTGGTCGGAGCAGACGGGGCAGTTTCCAGCGTTGCTAAGGCATTCGGATTTCCTAAAATAAATGAATATGTATTGACATATAAAGCAGAGTACAGCAAGGCCAAAATTGAGGATAAACACGTAGTGGACCTCTTTTTTTCAAACAGTATTTCTAACAGGTTCTTCGGATGGATGGCGCCATATTCTGACTCTAAACTCGAGATAGGGGTAGGCACCAGCGATAGCTCTAAAAGCAACAGCAGGAGCGCATTTGAAAAATTGGTAAAGAATAGCTCGATAGAGCGCGCAATAGACGGCGCGGTGCAGGATGGAGCGCATGCAAGCCTGATCCCATTGGCCGCAAGAAAGAAAACCGTAAATGGAAACGTATTGTTAGTAGGTGATGCAGCAGGACAGATAAAAGCAACCACAGGCGGAGGGATAATATTCGGCGCATCATGCGCTAAAACTGCTTCTGAAATAATAATACGCAACATAAACAGCAATGTTCCGCTATCGGCATACGAGAAAGAATGGAGGAAGAGATATGGGCTTGACCTTAAACTCCACTCAATTTTACACAGATATTATTCTGGAAGAGGAGCGCTAGGGCTCGAACTGCTCATGAAGACTGCAAAGCTTCTCGGGGCAGAAAATTTCTTCAGCAAATATGGCGATATGGATAGCCCGAAGGTTATGATAAAAAGATTCTTTTTGAGGGGACTGTCAGATTAGATAGCGTATGCAAATTTTAGATGCTTTATCATATCGTCTATGATTTCATTGCACTTCATCTTATTGTAATCTGTGGCAGGGATATCAGTATAAATATTCATATACGCATTTTGCAATTGATTGTAGCTGCTTTCAGTAGAGTATTGAAATAACTGCATTGAATTTTTCTTGAGCGAATAGACCTGTGCTGGCATATCCTTGTGATATATTGGCAGTATTTGCACGATGCGGTATACACCATAAAGATCCATGGTGCTTTCCCTGATGTACTCCAATGGGCCGTTTTCCGTCTTCCTCAATTCTTCAAGCGCGCACACCATAGCCTTTGACAGCTCTAATTTGGCTGCTTCATTCTTCAGCTTTGAAGAGCCTCTTAATGACGTTAGCCTTTTAAGAAACGAATTGCATTCTATCAGTTTGTCTTCTGCAGCAAACACGCGTTTGAGCAGTTCCTTTATCTCCCTATCCGTAGTCTCATATCTTTTAATTTCCCAATCATTAACCTGTTCTTTTGCGTTCTTGCTGTGATTTATAGAGCTTTGCATTTGCTCACCAGTATGATCCGGATTTTATATTATTAATATGTTTTGTCATATGCCAAGTAGCGCAGATGCTGCCTTTCCAGCTATTGTCATTACGGGCTGTGGGTAGATGCCAAACACTATTATCACGAACAACGCTATGGAAATCACTGCAATTATTGCTCTTGGGGCCATTATCCTTTCTTCCTTCTTTGGTTGGTACATTGCAATGATGACCTTGCTGTAATAATAGATAGACAAGAAGCTGTTGAGGATGCCTATAAATGCCAGAGCCAACAGATCTGATTTTATGGCACTTGTGAAAAGCAGGAATTTGCCGTCAAAGCCCATCAGAGGAGGTACCCCCGCCATGGAGAGCAATAGAAGCGATAACGCAATTGGCAGATACCTGTTCCTTGAACTCATCCCGCGGTATTCTTCTATGGTTTTTATGCCTTGGCTTTCCAAGAACATTATTACGGCGAACGCGCCTATGATCATGAAGGAGTGCGTGATCATCTGGAATATGCTGGCTTCCAAACCATATTGCGACGCCGCTGCGAACCCTACTAGTATGTAGCCGGCCTGAGATATGGATGAATATGCTAAAAGGCGCTTGACGCTTTTTTGCACCATCGCAGCGAGGTTGCCGAAGAACATAGTAAATATTGACAGGATCATGAAAATGGTTACGTACGTGCTGCTGTATGCTGCAAACATGGCAAACGATATCTCCATAATCGCAACCAACGCTACCTTCTTGTTTATGCCGGAAAGCATAGCAGACATATTCGTAGGGGCGCCAGAGTACACGTCAGGAACCCACAGATTGAACGGAGATAGTGCTGCTTCTATCGATAGGCCGCCTATGAAAAGCACTAGTGCCAGAAGGGCGAGGTAGCTGCCTTTTATCAGCCCAGATGCGCTGCTTATCTGCACCAATGACAACTGAGCGTCGTACGGAAATATTAGCGCCATTCCAAATACCAATATAGATATTGCAATGCCGGACATTATGAGTAGCTTGACTGATGACTCTATGAATTTCTTGCCGTTTATCGCTATCATGAATACAGTCGGTATCGATGCCAATTCCAGCGACAGCAAAAGCCCTATTAATGACGACGCCATAGGCACCATAATTATGCCCAAGGCAGCAAACCCAAACATCATGAAGAAAGAATCAAAACTTCCGGGTGCATCATATGAAAGGGCCATCACCAATAGCAGCGATATTGAAAATACGCCAACAAACAGCATTGAAAACGGATATATCCTGAATATATTTAGCAGGTAGAAGCTTGATCCAGAGGCAAATAGGTATGATGCCGTCAAGGTTATGGCTGCAAGTATTGCTGCCCCTAAAACGAATGACACCTTTTTACGCCTGTGGAATGGTGCAGACATAGCCGCAAGCGCCAACAGTGCCAGCAGCGCGAAAAGCGCATATCCGAAATATTCTATTGGTGCCATTTAAATACCTAAATTTTTACCATATTAAGAAATATGAATGGAAATATGCCGAAGAACAATACGGCGGCGATTGCTATCGCCATTGCAGCTCTCTGCGATTTGTTTATAATCCCGACATCTGGGAGTTTTTCCTTTGTTGACATTATAGACCTGCTTGCGGCCAGATACATATATGCGCCAAGAAGTATTATGCCTATCAGCGGTACGATTCCGTATAATCCGAAAGCGCCAACAGTGCCTATGAATATCATTAGCTCTGCTATGAATCCAGCAGTCAATGGCATGCCTGTGGAGCTGAATATTGAGAATATAAACGAATAGGACGCGGATTTGGCCGACGATACCGCGCCCTTTAGTATGCTTATGCTCCTGGTGCCGTATGCGAACTCAAACGAGCCTATCGCTATGAACATCAATGCAATTGTAAATCCATGCGCAAGCATCATATATGCGGACCCGTATTCCCCTAGGTAATTCATAGCAGTTATGCCTGCCAATATTATGCCGCTTTCAATCATGCTTGTATACCCGGCCATTTTCTTCAAATCGTTCTGCCTCATTGCTGCAAAGGCAGAGTAAAATACGGATATGACAGCTATAGCGTATACATATGCTTTAAGCGTTTCTGCAACAGGAAGCAGATAGAATAATACGAGCATGCCATACGCTCCGAATTTTGAGAGCACTCCCGCAATCACCACTGAACCTGAAGTAGGCGCATCGGAATACGCGTTCGGCATCCAGGAGTGAAATGGAAATATTGGCATCTTTATGGCGAATGCTATGAACATGAGCATGAATATCGATTCCTGGATAGCAGTAGGTATTTCTGATGAATGTGCTGTTATGTAGCTTATGTTGAATGACCCCATAGGGGTATAAAAGTATATCAGCATTATCGCAAAGAGCAGCAGCGCGCTAGCAAATATGGAGTATATCAGGAAATTCTTCGCTGCAACATCCCTTGATGCGCTTCCGAACGATCGTATGATGAAGAATACAGATATGACCCCCACATCCCAGAAGATATAAAACAGGAACAGATTGGCAGACGCGAACAGGCCTATTGCCGAAAGCAGGAAAAGCAACAGCAACGAATTTATGGAACGAGTATTTGCGCCTCTGGAGCCCTGCCACACGATTGCGGCAAGCGTGACTATCAATGACATGACTATGAGCATGAGCGATATCGGGCTGAGTATGAAATGCAGCGAGATGCCCAATGAGCTTATGTACGGTAGGCTTTCCGATACCGCAAGATTACCTGATGTAAATGCGCTTATCGAATACGACATGTATGTGAGTACCAGCAGCACTGCAGCTATTGATATATGCTGCGAGTATCTCCTTCCGAAAATAATATTTGCAGCTATTGCTATTGCAATTGTAATGAGCGATATAAACAATATTTGGATCATATTTTCACACAGCGATGATTATTATTAATAATATTATGCCGGCGGCGAATGCAACCGCATATGTGTTAATCTGCCCGTTTACGGCCCTCCTTAGCTTTTCTGCTATGAATACGGTGCCGTCGCCACCCATTACCATAAACCAGTAAAGTGCGTAATCGAATGAATTTACTAGTCCGCCAAGTTCATAGACTGCACTGGCGATTATAGAATATGCCCAATTCACTGCAATGCTGTTGTATAATAGGGTATGAAGTATCCTATGCGACGACAGGCCTTTCAGGTTCATCTTGACATATGCGTAATAGGTTATAGATAAACCAAGGAGCACCGCTATTGTTTCCACTAATCCCGAAATAAATGAAATATGTAACGGCATATTAGTATTGACGAACGCATTCGAATATGGCAGATTAGGCAGGTATGCATATGCGAACGCGCCCACTGCAACAAGGAATGCAAGCACTGCGATAGCGAACAGCATGGTCTTTGGTATGTTCTGGTATTTTGAGGTCAGCTCTGCGTCAATGCCTTTGGTAAGCGGATCGCGCATGGGTATGAAAAGCCATCTGAATATGTAGATGCTGCTTGCAAATTCCACTACAGTCAACAATATGTATACGTAAATATTGCTGGCTGCCGAGTCTATTGCAACTTTTCCGAAGAATCCGCTCAATGGGAATATGCCTGCAATTGATCCGACCCCAAAGAGCGTAGAAATGAAAAGAAGCCTGTTTTTTGAAGAGCCTTTTATTAGGTATATGTTCTCTGCGTTGTTATTAGCCTTCATTATGGACCCTGCACTCATGAAAAGCAGGGCCTTATAGAACGTCTGCACTATGAAGAAAAGCATTGCTGCCAAAAGAGCGTGAAGCCCCAGGGCGACAAGCATTATTCCCAGGTCTTCCATAGTTGAATATGCAAGTATCTTTTTAATGTGGCGCTCGGCTATCGCATTTGTCGCGCCTATGAATGCCGTGGCTATGCCGAATGCCAGTATGACGTAAAGCAGGTGTGCTTCATAAAAAAGAGGCAGAAGGAGCGCAACGAGAAAAACCCCGGCTTTTACCATTGTCGATGAATGCAGGAATGCAGATACGGGAGTAGGGCCCTCCATCGCATCGGCAAGCCATTCGTGAAAAGGGAATTGCGCTGATTTAGTGAACACTGCCGCCAATATCAGCAGCAGGGGAATCTGTATTGAATTTATATACGGGCTTGCCATTATCGAATAGAAATTGAATGTATGGAAGGAGTTCCATATGATTACCATTGCGGCCAGCATGGCCATATCGCCGATCAGTATGGTCGTTATCGACTTCCGGGCGGCGTAAGGCGCCTTTTCCCTGTGGTACCAGAACCCTATAAGCAGGTAGCTCGTTATGCCCAGCATTTCCCACGCTATGAACATTGCTATGAAGTTGGCGGATATCGCAAAAAGCATCATCGATGCAGCGAATATGCTGATCTCAAAGAAAAATCTTGGGCGTTCGCTAGGCACATCCATGTATCCTATCGAATAAAGCATTATAAGCGGGGCGATGAGCGCAACAAGCATGAGCAGTATGGCGTTGAGGGCGTATATCGCCATTGATATATGCACGGTTAGCCCGCCTATTGCAAACCATGTAATCGAATAGGCTTTGCCAAATGAATATAACACCGCATATGCAGCAAGGGCCAGTGATGCGATGCTGAACGCAAATGCGGTCCATCCGGCGATATGTGAGCGGCCTCGCATGAAAAGGGATATGAATCCGCCAAATAACAGCGGGGCGATTACAAATAATGGTAACATGCTTATCAATCCTTCAATTCCGAAAGCTTGGCTATATCCAGGCTGAATTCACTCTTAGCCATATACCTATAGAACGATATGAGCATTATCACTTCAGATGCAGCAAGGGCCCATATGGCGAACAGAAGCGGGATTATGGCACTGCCAGAATAATATGTGAAGAAGGTAATTGCTACAAGCGATGCGCCTACAAGTATGATCTCTATCGACATGAGCATTATGACAAGGTGCCTGCTTGACGCTATGCCGGCTATGCCTATCGACAGGAGGGCAATGCCAAAGGTTATGAAGTATTCCATCATGGTCTTCCAATCCTCTTGAACAGTATTATTGAGCCGAATGCTGCTGCGAAAAGCATTATGGCAAGTATGTAAAACAGCGGCAGATATGCAGATATGGAATTCGATATGCCGCTGCCCGTAACGGTGCCCGGTGATCCCTGGGAAAATTGCAACGCATGCATAGGATATGCGATTGCGGCAAATAATATGATTGATACGGCTGCAAGTTTTGCTGCATTCGTGTGCGGAAACTTCGAATAGCTCGTAGATGCGACGCCGATCACGAAATATGTTGTAATGCCCCCTATAAGTATGAAAAGCTGTATTATTGCCATTAGGGGCTGGCCCAATATCAGGAACATTAGCGAGTTTAACAGGAATATGGCTGCCAGCATTATGCCGATATGCAGAAGGTCCTTCAGCGCGAATATCGCAGCTATCGAAATCAATTCCAATGCAGCTATCGCCAGAAACTCAACGAGCATAATTGCACCACATCATCCTAGGTCTTCAGGCCTCTTTATATACTCCCTTCTGTCGAACGCTTCGAAGCCGTAATCCTTTGTCAATATAAGGCATTTCGGAGGGCATACCTCTTCGCATAAAGCGCAGAAAAGACACCTCTCCAGATTGACTAGCGGCATCTTCTTCGTGCCTTTCTCTGTTTCAATGTCAACCATGTCTATGGTCTGGTTTGGGCATATCCTTGCGCATGCGGCGCAGCTTATGCATGTCTTTATGTCAAGCTTGTGTATGCCCCTGTAATTGTCCGTGAGCTCTTCCCTCTGCTCTGGAAATTCGAGCGTGGCAGGCTTTTGCAGGAGGCCCTTCCCTACCTTCATTATGCTTTTCCCTATCATTTATACACCAACCACGATAAATATTATATATGCAAGGAATAAATTGATTACAGAAAGAGGCAGCAGGTAGGTCCACCCTATCTTAAGCAGCCTATCTATCCTCATCCTCACAGTAGTCGCCCTTATTATGACTATGAATATGGTAAGTATTACCACCTTGATCATAAGCCATATGAATGGAGGCAATACTGGGCCATTCCATCCACCCAGAAACAACAGGGATATCAGCAGCGTGCCCACAAACATCCTTGTATAATCTAAGAAGAGCGCAAGCCCATAGTATGGGGCGCTTACATCTGTCAGCCATCCGGATATCAATTCGTTGTCGGCTTCGCGGAGGTCGAATGGAGGCCTCTCCAGCTCAGCAAGCATCACTATGAAGAATATTGCAAATCCTATCGGCATCATCAATGCAAACCATATGTGGGATTGTGAGCCTACTATGGCTGAAAGGCTAAAGCTATGCGAGGCGAGCGCAACGGCAGCTAGGACTATCATCAAAGGCACCTCATAGCTTATCAGCATGACTACCGACCTCTGGGCGCTTATAGAGCCAAACTTATTGCCGCTTGTCCACCCTGCAAGAAAAAGCAGAAGCGGCATGAACGAGAGTATCAGGAATACGACTATAAGCCCGAATGTAGTATTGATTCCTACAAATGATGCGTTCAGAGGTATGAACGCCAGCGCCAATACAAATAGGGCGTATACCACTGGAAGAACCATTGCAAACAGAGGCATGTCTGCTTCATCCGGAACGATGTTCTCTTTTGAAAGCAGCTTGACTACGTCGGCCATATTTTGAAGTATTCCGTATTTGCCAACGTATGTGGGCCCATGCCTTGATTGCATCCTTGCCATTATCTTTCGCTCGGCCCAGCCAAACAAGTATACAAAAAGCGTAACCAGCATGAAGAGCAGTATTGCAAATACTGCCAATGCAATTATAATGGATAGCCCGAATGCGAGGGAATGGGGAAGCACTTTGGATAGATATGCGTCGACGATGCCGAAATACTGGCTTATTGAAGGTGAATCTATCTGAAACATCCAACCACATCCTTATCTCAGGTATGTTTATAACTTATTTTATTTATATTCATATAGTAAATGTAAAAAGGTGCTGCAATAATAAGCGAAACTGCAAAAGCGATATTAGAGGATGGAAGCATACGCATTAAGGTAAAGCGCGCAGGGATGCTGCAGTATGTGGTTTTCAAAGTGAAGCGCATGCCCATAGGAAGCAGTACATTTGCAGAGCTCTTTTTAGATAGGATAATTGACATGAGCGAACTGCAAAGGCTGGCGAACCAGCTCAAGCTTCCAGTAGAAGCAGAAAATGGAAGGGCTTTCCCTGAAGGCATGGGCGCAAAGGATTTCATCGGGTTTTGAGGGCCTTTTATCAGATACCGTCATCCGAAGAATGCATTTGTTGCATTGAATGTGCCATTGACTGACCTTGCCACGTTTTCGTATGTGTAATTCATATGCATCTCGTATGCGGTGGTGATGCTTGCAATTGGCACGGGTATGTTGTGGCATGCGACCGTATCATTGGCGCTTGCGCCGCTGGCTATCGTCTGATTTATGGTCTGGTTGACTTCTTCTCCAGATATGAAGCACGATAGGGTGTTTATGTGGATCGCATGTGGCAGCCTGTTGAGTATCTGCATAGATGCATAGTCATCTGATGTATTGAACGCCAGCGCCTTGCACCCCATTGAAGAATTGCTTATGCTGCACGAATTCTTGAACGCCGGTTGCCATATTGCGCTGCGCTGGCTTAGGTTCAGCGCCTGTATCAGCTTGGCGGAATTGTAATGTGCATTCAATGCATTTGAAGAGTTGACAAACGAATATAATATTGCAGTATAGTTGGTGCCGATCTCCTCCGATTTTATGAATGAGTAATTGGCAAGCGATGACGCCGCCCCGTTTATTGGCGCCAGGTATATTGAGCATACGCTTGTGCCGGTTTTGTTGCTATTATATATTAGGCCTAAGCAGCTACGCGTAGAATTGTAAATGCCGGATACGTTCAATGGATGTGCGTTCTTTTGCAGGTATGCTGCAAATGTCCCAAAACTGTTTTGGAACATATTCATGTAATATGTGCGGTTCGATGAAATTCCAAATGCCTGGCCTATTTGGGTGGAATTAGTATATGTGAAATTGGCAAGATGCGCACCAAATGTGTGATTTGACTTAGATGCCGCAATTATGGCATTGGCCTCTGATGGCTGATAAGTTTTTGATATCACATTCATGCATGTTGCATTGCCTAATTCGTTGTAGTACGCCATCACCTTTGTCCAGCCCCCGTATGTAAGCGTGCATATGCTCGTATCGTTGTTTGCCTTGGCAAACGTAGCGGTGTTGCCGCCGGCCGTGAAATTGTATACAGGTATATTGAAGGTAGAAAGAAGAAGGGCTATCTTTTCGCTCGTCAATGCCCCTTGTATCCACGCTCCGTAAGCTATGCTCCCGTTGCGATACTTGGCATATACGCCGTTTTCTACATTTATCAGCGGCAAAATATCCGTGAATACCTTTGATATTATGCCTTGCGATGGGCCGAATAGCATCTTGAAGTTGCTAATATTATAGGAATCGTATGCAAGCGATGAAAATGCAGCGCCTTTAGGGAAGAGTGAAAACTCGGTAGTATTTATTATGCCGTTGTTTGGTATGAATGTATATAAATCAGGCGTCTGTGGGGCTTCAACCTTAATGTTAACATCGCTTGAAGCATCCGGCCTGTTTGCTATATTTAGGACATTGGCAGGATCAAGAACTGCAGAAAACTGGTACGTGCCGTTTGCATTGTATGTATAGTTTTCATTTACCGATACGTTTGAATTTGCAGGTATCGATACCTTATAGAACGCAAGCTCGGTGCCGTTTAAGTAAAATCCCAAAGGTATGGCCTTGGCGTAAAAATTGCCTTTATTATATACAGTTATAAGAAAGTGTGACGTCTGATATGGGTATAGGGCATTGGATGCGCCATAATTCAGGGCGGCTATATGCACCGCCACATTATATGAAGAGGGAGACTTTAACATTAGCGCAGATATGAAGACTATTAATGCGATCGCTATCGCAAGTATACCATAAAATACAACATTCTTAGACACCATTGCATTACCTTTTGCTCAATTCTTTTATTACAGTCGATACCTTGCCTTTTATCGGGTATATCCCTGATTCGAAGTAGTTCTCCACCCACGCATCGATGTCATACCTGTCATATCCGTCAGGAATTATGAAGCGGTACTTGCCCTTTGAATGTGCAAGAACACCTGCATTTGCAAGCTGCAGGAGATGGTACCTCAATGTCTTTTCATTTATTGGGGCCCATGCCTCGCCTATGTACTTCGACAATTCCTCTACAGTGGGATCCTCGTTTTTCGTGAATTGGAAGTATAACATCGAATCTAATACGGATATTGCGCTGAGCCTTGATTCGCCAGGATTTATTACCCCTAGGCTGAGTGCAAGCCACCTGACCATTGAGCGCCTAGTCTCCACGACCTCTTTTGTGAGCCTTAGCTCCCTTAGCGTTATCTCCCGCTCTATAAGCTTTGCTTCATTAACTTCCATATCTGCACACGGTTGAGGGTTTACAAGATGTATTTAGAAATTAAAGTTTATAAATTACTATCTGCGTATAATTAAGAGTGAATTACATGTCCGATTTAAGCGTTAGCGCAAAGTTCGTGCCGGAAAAGCTCAAGGCATATGCAAAGAATGAGGCCATAATGATCATACGCCTAGGCAATGCAAACAAGACTAACCATTATTGGTGCGAATGCGACGTTAATGTAAAGTCCCCTCTTTCATTGGCGCACGATAGGGAGTTAGATACAGGAAGGACAAGAATGGGCATCGTTCATCCGGAAAGCGCCATAGAGAAGCAGATTAAGATATATACAAGGCCTAATAATTTTCCAGATGGGTATGCGGTAAAAATAACCGCGTATGTGTATGACCAGGATGGGGCCATTTCCGAGAGGATTGAGTTGCAGGCAACGATAGAATGCGAAAATGAGCCAAAATGACTTTCAGGTTCAATGCGCTATGCTGAAATCATCAAATGCCCCGTAATCGCTGCCTTTGACATTGGATCTTTCTATTTTGTAGACCTGAGGGCCGTTTTCCGTGCTTATGTCTATCGCTTTTATCAATTTGAGTATCTGTTCTTTCGTACCCTCCGCCAATATCAATACGCTGCCATCCGGCATATTCCTTACATTTCCCTTAATCCCCAGGGACACCGCGTTCTTCATGACTAGATACCTGTAACCAACACCTTGTACAAACCCATGCACTACAAGCATCGCTTTCATTATTCCGCCCTGATTATTTGCCAAAGCCTGCAGTGGAATTCGCTTTGCTTCTAGCATTGCGCCCAATGCCGTACTTTTTGCGCATGAAGTCCTGCCCGCCCCTGTTGCCGGACTTTTTGAAGTCCGCGCCTGTTTCCATCTCTTCGTAGTCGAAGATGGCCCACACATCGTTGTCCAGCGTTTTGCCGAAGAAATCCGGCAGTATAATTGACCGCGGTTTGCGGAGCATGGTCGCAGTCGCTATGTTGGGTATTGATTTCCTTAGCTCTGATAATATGGCATTAAGTGTCTTCCCGGTATCTGCAATGTCATCCGCAACGAGTATATGCTTGTCGTTAGGCCACGACTCGGGCAATGTTTCCATCCCTTCTAGATGTACCGTGCTTGCCATTGCATTCGTTTTTGGATAGTGTCTTGCCCTTATTCCATATAGCCGGCTTACGCCAAGATAATCGCTCAGCAAACGCCCGAACACCATGCCTCCGCGCTCAACGTATATTATGGCTTCTGGAGTGCCATATTTTCTTGAAAATGCCAATGCAATTGCCTTGCTCAGGCTTTGCATCTCTTCGAAGCTTATCCTTGCATACCTCGTTTTTTTCATCTTTGTCACCTAAAATTTTCTTTTATGAATTTCATGCCTGCATGGTTATTGTCATGCTGGAAACTTCTGTATGCCTCCTCCTTTTCATAATCAAATATTATCCAACTGTCTTTACTTGTATAGGTGCCGCAGAAATCGGGCTTGAAAGATGAGCCTTCCTTGCATAGCAGCGCAACAGTCACTAACTTTCTAGAGATGGGCAATATCTTGCTTGATACCGCAGCCATCGTCTTCCCGGTATCTATTATATCGTCCACCAGCAATATGTATCCGTTGTTTTCCTGAACTCCGTTTAGGCTGCCGACATAGACGCCTTTTGAGGGAAGACTATATTCGTTGTAGTAGCTGGCCTTGATCCCAAACACTTTGCTGACACCCAAATAGTCGCTCAGCAAACGCCCGAACACCATGCCACCCCTTTGCACGTAGACTATCGCACTTGGGGCACCGTGCTTGGATTTTATGGCGGACGCTATGCTCTTTGCATGCATTCGCATTGCACCAAAGTCCATGCGTTTGTATTTTGTCTTCATGCTGCTAAAACTGAAAAAATCGTTCAAATCGGATGCGGTAAGCAATATGTTGTTCAGCATGCCTATCCTTCTGAGCTCTTTTGAAAGTTTTACTGATTGAGGAGCAACGAGCGATGCCTTGGATAGCAATGCATCATCTTCAAATAGGTTTACGGTGCTGCCGTCATATATTATGCTGCCTGCATTCATGACTATCGAGCGTTTGCAGTATTCTGCTACAAGGCGCATATCGTGCGTTATTACAAATATTGTCTTTCCGGCATCGTTCATGATTTTGAGGAGTTCCATTATCTCCTTTGCCATAGCGTAGTCTTGGCCAGTAGTCGGTTCGTCGACTATCAGTATTTCAGGTTCCATTGCAAGCACGCTTGCAACTGCAAGCCTGCGCTTTTGCCCCTTGCCCAGGAAAAGAGGATCTTCAGAGGCTTTGCTCTCGAGCCCGACGTTTTTCAGCGCCTTCTTTACCCCCATATTTATTTCTTCTTTTGGCAGGCCCATGTTCTTCAGGCCATATGCCACCTCCGAATATACGCTCCTGTTGAATATCTGATGGTCGGGATTCTGGAATATATAGCCCACTTTGAATGGCATCAGGGCCCTGTTCTTAGCGGCATGAAGATCCATGCCCATTACGTTTACATTGCCTTTGAACGAGCTCTCTATGCCGCTTAGCACTTTGGACAGCGTGCTTTTGCCAGAACCATTCTGGCCCACCAGAGCTACGAATTCGCCTTTCGCTATCTTGAATGATATGGAATTAAGGGCGTGCGTTCCGTCCCCATAGCTAAAGTCCAAGTCTTTCACAGATATGAGCTCTTTTGATGGCTCTTTGATGGCTTCAAAAGATTCTTGAAGCACACGTTCATCCTTTATTTTAAGCAGCCTTGCATGTGCCACGAATGATTCTATAGTAAGGTATGTCCGGTTTCCCCTGCCCATTTTAACATCAGTCAATTCCGGCGCATATATGCTGTGCTTTTCGACAAGTTGCTTATTTGAATATATCTTTTCTGGGGTATCGACTGCAACTATGCAGCCTTTATCCATCACTGCAATCCTATCGGCAAATCTCTGCATTATTTCCGGGTTGTGCTCTACAAGTATGACAGTAAGCTTGTGCTCCTCCTTTATGCGTTCTATTGCATCTATGACTTCCATCTTCCCGGCAGGATCTAAATCAGAGGTAGGCTCGTCAAGTATCAGTACCTTAGGCCGCATGGCTATGAAGCTGGCTATTATAAGCCGTTGCTTCTGCCCTCCAGAAAGCTCAGCCGGGTGTATGCGCTCTGAATCTGCGTACAGGTCGTACATGCCTACCCTGCGAAGGGCCTCTTTTATCCTTGCATCTATTTCGCTTTGGTGTATTCCCATGAACTGAAGCCCTAGGGAAAGCTCCTGCTTTACGCTCATTGTAAGAAACTGGCTTTCTGGGTCCTGCATCACTATGCCGACAGTTGGGGCCATAGTCCCTTTGCCCATTATTACGTTCTTGCCGTTTCTCCTGACTACTGCGCTTACGGTATCGCCGAATACTTTTATGCTTCCGTCCATGAACTGTTTTGCGTCCTCATAAGACAGATGCATCTGGTGAGGTATCAATCCAGATATTGCAAAACAAAGGGTAGTCTTCCCGGACCCGCTCGGACCGGTTATGCCGAAGAATTCATTCTCCCGTATTTGCAGGCTTATCCCATTCAGCGCAAATTCGTTTACGCTGCCGGTAAACGTAGGATACCTCCAGTAGAATTTATTGACATTTATTGCATCCATAATATCAGCGCATTATCCCAAACATCAGCGTAAGATTGAACATATATGCTGAAAAAAGCACTGCAACCGACAATGCAATCATCGAAAAATCATATCGCGAAAAACCATTCCCGTTCTTGAATTCCGATACGCCTTTGCTCTTGCTGAAGCCCCTTGCTTCTAGTGCAGAACCCATGTCTACGGAACGCTTCAGCATGACCGCGGTTAAAGGTATCGAAAGCGATGCAAAGTTCCTTGCGTTCTTGACGATGTTCTTCCCTGAGCTTATGCTCGAACCTCGTGCGAATTGTGCATGGCGTATCGATTCGAAATCGCCCTGCATTATGTGAAACGCGCGAAGGATGAATGATGAAAAGAAGACTGCTTTGAATGGGAGCTTGAGCTTGCTGAGCGCGCTTATGACATCAGAGTCTCTTGTGGTCATCAGCACAAGGAGGGTAAGAAATGCCAGAGCTGCATAGCCAAAGACTTTTGTTACGCCTATCTCCAACGAAAGCGTAGTTACGGTAAGGGGGATGCCTAATGCCCTTAAGTTCACAAGCACAACGCTGCCAACTTGGTTGAACACTAACCACCACATAAGCATCACAAAAAGCGCAACTATCAAAATAGCCAGATAGCTTTTGACAAGATATCGTATGACTCTTGCATCTGCCATGAAAAACAGCACCGCCAGGAGCATTATTCCTGAAAATATTATGTCTGGGGTGCGTTCCGTTATTAGGTGTATCACGGCCAGGGAGACCAGAATCAACACAATGAATTTTGTAAGGGCATTGATGCGTGCAAATACCGAATTTGCCCTTGCATAGAATAGTATGGTGCGTATGTACTTCTTCTCGCCTTTGCGGTTTATTCTGGATTCTGCCTTAGGCTCGGCATGCATTACTTTGCCATCTTTGCGCACCATCTATTATCACTGCAGTCTATTACGATATCCAACCTTTTGTAAGAAGGCCGTATCTCTCCACTATTGGAGTCAGGTACTTGCTCATAAAAGGCATCATCAGAAGGACTATCGCATCCCCTATTATCCATAAACTTGCACCAAACCAATAGGCATGCAATGGAACGAAGCCCAATACTGTAAGTATCCATACCCCCCATAAGCCGCCTATGACGTTGGTTATCCCCATGACCCAGAATACAAACCATGCGGCCGATTTCGGTTTGGAGAGTATGTCCCTGCCAAATGGATCTACATCTCGTTTTATCAGATATCCACGGTATAATAGGAATATCAGTATGGCAGGTATGAAGTCACCTATGCTAAACCCTAATGCAGGAAGTATGGGTAAGCCAGTAAGCAACCCTGCGCCGACTACGCTCCCAAGGAACGCACCAAGGACACCCCACATGCCCCACCATAGCGTGAAAAGCACAAAGAATGGATATGCCCAGTACAGAAATCCTATGCCTGGACCCACTACGGGCGTAGCTATAGTGCCGAGCCACGATAGCAGTATTACAACGGCTATCTGCACAGCATATAATGCATATTGAGTAGAAGTTATATTCTTGTTAGGATTCCAGCGCAATCCGTACATCAAAGAAATAGGTCTAGATTTGGCCTTTTCGGCTTTTTTGGCAGCCATCTGCACCCCCGATAATAATTCCAAAGTAACCTTTAAATCGTTTTCCACGCAGGATAAGGCTTTTATTGTTTGCCATCGATTTATATGTTTAGTGATGGAATGAATAAGGCTGGGACATATTTGATAGGGATAATAGTAGTGCTTGCAATAATATATGTTGCAATATCCCTAACGCACCCGTCTGTACCGACTACAGCTCCGACTACCGTAACTAACGTTTCATACGTGCCGCTTGGCACTTTGGCGGTACAGCTTACGGATCCTCCGCATGTGCCTGAAGGCACCCAGTCCCTGATTATAGGGTATTCGGGATTGGCATTGCATGAAGCAGGGCAATCCAATTCGACCGGATTCATTAATCTGAACGCAAGCGGAAGCGTCAACCTTATGAACTTGACGAATTTCACGCAGACCATCGCAGTTGCACACGTAAATGTTAACCAATCTTTTAACATGGTAAGATTCAATATAACATCCGCAAGGATAGACATCAACGGCACTATTTACAATGTGAGCGTTCCAAACAACAGGCTTCAGATAAAGATATCCGGATTGAATGGAACTTCTGGAGGAGCATTAGTTGACCTGTCGCCCACAGTATTGCAGATATACGCTGCCAATCAGACACTGTTCGTAATGGTTCCGGCTGCAAGAGCAATAACGATAAACAACAGATCAATAAACGGCACAAGCGTACACATCGGATTCAAAGCACGCGTAAATGCAGTTGCAAAAGCAAAACTCGAACAGGTAAGGCCGAACATAACGATTACGGGTGCATCGCTCACGTCTTCTGGCAACAACACATATCTGGCGGTTATAGTGAAGAACAATGCAAATTCTTCAGTAACGCTCAAGCAGGTGATGCTGTTCGGATACATGCGCTCCATAATAAGCACAAACGCTTCGTTGAACTTGCCAGACCAGCAGCGCAGCGGGTTCTCTTCTGGATTGGGGGGCATTGTCTCGTCTCTTTCTACAAGCGCAAATTTATCTGACTATATGGACGCGCTAGGCTTGTTAAATTCAAGTGCCAACATCAGCGCCATAAGTTCCTTTGCAAGTGCGTTTAATTCTTCAGATATTAGTGAAGCTGCAAACGTATTGACAACGATGGCAAACAGCCCTAGGGCCAAAGCGCTTGAAAATGAATTCGGGAACAAAATAAATGCATCAGTCATAGAGGACATGCATAACATAAACGTGTCAAACGCGAGTTTGGAAGCTGCGATAGGAGAGGCAAACAGATTTTCGCATGACTACCATAACGCCCTGAACTTCATAGTGACAAGCAATGGCACATTGTCGCTGCCGTTTACGCAAGCGGAAGCTGAAGGCCCGAACGGATATGTATTGGGCGCAGGCAGCAGTGTAACGTTGATATTCAACGGAACAGTGGCTTTTGGACATGACGCGTTTGCTAACGCACATGCAAATGCGAACCTGGGCACTGGGCCGTTAATAAAACTGTTAGCCAACCAGACCTATACAGTTAGGGTAATAGGGGAAGAAGGAGCATATGCGAGCATGAATGTAACCGCAAGTTGATTAATTCCTTCTTCTTTTCTTTTTCTCTTTTTAATTTAGAATACGCCAAAGACCTCTTCCTGCAAAGCTGCAGTAAGATTCTGTGTTTGTTTGTTTTTCATGCGTTTCTCCCTTACGCTGAAAATCATATAGCTTCCGTAATCTGAAAGCGATTTCTTGTCAAATTGCTTTGAAGAGCATGCATCAAGTGCAGAATATGCATAAAGAGCAGCCTTTACGTGATCGCATTCTGGAGTTGGCATATTTGGCTTTATCTCAAAATCGTTCTTGAGCGCATTTACGCAATTCGCTGTGAATGCCTTTTCTTCCGAATCTAGCGTAGGGGATTTTGGTTCTTCCCAAGTCTGGCTTGCTTTCCTCAGAAGAGGCTTCGTGGCCATAGCCTTAAATTCTTCTAATCCTTTCATTTTCAATCATCTGAACTGGGGTTCTACTTATAGCGAGCTATGAGATATTTATATATTGCGGTTGCGCTGATTTGCACGTAAAAGGTGATTTGCACTTTTAAGCAAAGGCTTGCATTTTTAAGTATCAATTAGGTTAAATAGTTAAAGGTTATAAAATACGTGGGGGTTATATGGGAAAGAACTTTGACAATATAATTGAAATGAGTAAATTTAAGGAGAAAGTAGTGGGTTTAGATGATATCTTCTTGGATCCAAATAATCCTCGCTTTTTTAATAAAGAGAGGTTAACACCAGATTCCAGAATAATAGAAGAAGGTATACAGAGAAGCTGCCTCCAAAAAATGCAAGAATTTGATATAAGAGAATTAAAAGACAGCATCGCACGTGTAGGGTTTTTACCCATAGATCGAATTGTAGTTCGAGCAATACCTAATGCGGATGATAAATATGTTGTTGTCGAAGGCAACAGAAGAATCACAGCATTAAAACAGCTTAAAGAGGATTATGAAAGCGGAGAGATAGACCTAACTAAAGATATATTTGAAAGCATCATAAAATTAAAGGTTTATTTATACGAGGGCAAAGAGCCAGATATCGCATGGGCGATACAAGGAATACGACATATCTCGGGCATTAAGAATTGGAGGCCATACCAACAAGCTAAATTATTGGCAAAGCTCGTAAGCGAAAGGAATATCAAAATAGAAGATGCGGGGAAAATTATTGGGATTGGCGCCATTAAGTCTGCGAGGCTTTTACGTTCTTATTATGCGTACGAACAATGTATAGACGATGATGAATTTGGTGATTATTTATCAGTCGATCATTTTAGTT
>DAHXGO010000040.1:0-5940 GCA_027332905.1 Microcaldota archaeon
GCCGCGCTGGCAAAAGAGGCATTGGCTATCTTTGCCCCATGCAAAGTGCCATAAGTCTGATTATATTGTATATAGTTTATCATTATGAGGTATGCTCCCAGGATAAGGCTTATAGGCAATGCAACAGAAAAATTTCCACCGGCAGCCTGAGAAATGCCCAAAATGCTTACACTTATGCCTGCAAAGACTGGCAGAAAGAATATTGTACCTATATTTATCAGGGCAGTCGTGTTTTTAATATAAGCCTTTCCTATAGCTCCTTTCTCGGTGGCCTGTTCATTAAGCCTATCCAGTTCAGATAACGGCATCAATATATCTGCGCCTGTATCGAGACCAAGCATAAGTATTGCGACCAATTTCTTCAATAATTCATAACCCTGGAGATTTATGCCTGCGAATGATCGCATCGCATTTCCAGAATATGCGTACATGCATAAAGGCTTTCTAAGCATACTTGATATCTGCCACTCATTATCCAGCGACTTTTCTATAATCCCTAGCACGCTTTTTTTAGGCATATAATTGGAGATCAAATTTTTAATGAACATTGACGTTTCAACGGATATCCGCCCACCCTTTATATTATTGGCTCTTTTCATTTTAATCATCAGCAGCGCGGAAATCCCAAAGGTCGCAATCGAGTACGGCCAGCTTTTCAAAAAACTGAGCATAATGCTGATTGCAAAGCCTGATGCTGCAAATACATAATAATCGTTTTCTTTAAATCTCATTGAAAGCACCTGTCTTTAGTAGTATGATCCTCATAAGCAACGGTATGGCCACCAGCAATGCCAAGGCGAATGCGTCTATTTCAATATACGAATAGGCGATCATCGAATACCCTATGATTACAAATGTCAGCAATGATGGCACTATAACACTAGCCACCATCGAAGCTGTAGCATATTTTTGTATTCCGAATGCACTATTCCCTATCCTTGAAATGGCCAATTCTGCTAATCTATCATACTCCTCCTTCACTGCGTTTGCAAAAGAATGGCTTCTCAAATAGTTGCCGCGTATGCGCAATATAGTTTCACGTATGTACCTATTGCCTGCGCTATTTTTTGATGCAGAAAGAAGCGCATCTGAAAATTCTCTGCCATAAAGCATTTTTTTATATATCATTCCGATTAAGCCATCGTCTTCAATGGCGTTGCTATCTTCATGAACCTGCTTTTTCAGGCATCCAAAAATCGATAGCTTATTTATGGAACTGTTCAGGTATAATGAATAAAGTTCGGAATTGAAACGCCTAGACTCCCCTATTAAGCCGTTTTCACGTTCTATCGCCGCTATAAAATAATATACTGCCGTTTCAATCAATGTTGCTACCAAAATGAATGCTATAAAGTAATAACCCGGCGAGTAAACATAAAATATGATATCTGCGATAGCACCGAAGACGAAAAAAGAAATGTTTTTGTATCGATTTGAATTCATAATAAATCCCAATAGCCACTTATATATTCAGGTGTAGAAACACTATCATCAATGCCCTCTAATTTTTTTAGAAAAACAACTCTTTTCTTGAATTCCCTAACCATATCCCTGCCTTTAAGCATATGCAAACTTGCAAATTTTTCCATGACTTTGGAATGCCCAATTCCTTCCAGGCTGTAGAAGCTGGTCGGATCTATGGCTGAAGTGGAATATCCCTGTAATCTGTCCCCCAATCCTATCTCATCGCGCGAGCGCCATTTGTATTCGATTATTCTATCAACCCGCCTAGATGTTATCCCATCCTGCCTCATAAAAAACGCTATATCCAGCATGGATACCAATGCAGGATCTACGAGCATAGGCTTCGATTCCAGCCTGCCTACCAAAGCATTTTCGTCTATTGCGCTATGTAATGTGGTCATGAAAGGAACGCCAACGTTTGCACCAAAAAAGACTTCTCGGGCCTCGCCCCCCCGTATCTCCCCAACTATGAGCCGATCTGGACGTATATGCAGGGCATTGACTACCTGATCCTTGATTTGAATGTCATTTTGCAGCCCCTGCAGCGATACCACATTCATGAAGTTGCTGTAGAATTTCAGTTCATTTACATCCTCTTCTATTGTTATTATCCTTTCGTATCTTGGAAGGAATGAATTGGCAGCAAGCATGAACGTAGTTTTGCCCGAAGCCGGCGCCCCTGAAAATACTATGTTAAACCTGGATTCAATGGCCATCCAAAGATACGCAAATGTTTCGGGAGTCGCCGTCTTGTTTTTTATCAAATGCTTTAAGTCTATCGATTTGCTGCCGCTAAGCCTTATTGAAGCCATGGTGCCATTCACTGCATATGGTTTTAACTGCGCATGCAGGCGCGATCCGTTATCCAATTGGGCATCTATTATTGGAGAGTTCATCCCAAGCTCTTTTTCCGTTTTGCTTATCAGCTTGTTTATAACGAATCTGAATTGGTCCTCATTTGCAAACCTCATATTGGTTTTGCAGTACCCATATCGCGAATGGTAAACGCCTATATTTGATTCAGGCGAATTTATTACAATCTCCTCTATATCCTTGGGCTCCTCTAGGAGTATGCTTATGGGCCCGTATCCCAGCGTATCATGCCCTACGATATAGCCTATGATGTCCTTTGAATCCCCATCTACCAGCATCCTGGATTCAGCAATCGAATCAAGGATGGCCTCTTTTGTTCCAATATCCTTTGGATACCCGAGCAAAGATCTGCTTTCTATAAATCTGCCCTTTGCCTTTTCCGCTTCTGCGTACGCCTTCCTGTCAAATCCAGGGGCATAAAGCGAATAGAGCGTCTCCCTGCCTCTGGTGCCTATTATCTTCCACTCGCCTGATTTTTCCAAAACCTTATCTGGATAATCATCCGTTATGACGAAACTTAATTTTGAGTAATGGTTCTCAAGCGTTACAGCCTTTTTCTTCTGTCCGCCAACGATATTAAGGAATATCTCTTTCAAGCTATCACCATATACTAAGATATATATAAATTTATTATAATAAACATATATATACTTTTGTATAAAATATTGCAAAAATTCATTTAACTGGCCGCACGATTTCAAATCGTTGAATGCCAGAGAAATAGAAGATACAAAAATGACCCTAGTTCCTTTTTCTAATACATCTGATACAGTATTGCGATTTTGCTCAATATTATTTTATTCACATAAAAGAAATATCTTTAAAAGCCTTTATTCGCAATATTATATATGGCAAAACATGAAAAACAACAAGATGCAATATGGGCATTGAGGAAGGTTTTGAGCAGACCTAATTATGCTGTAATGGACATACTGTTGCAGAAGTCGCCTAGGACTACAAAAGAATTATATTCTATTCTTGAAAAAAAATTTACCAGAAAAACGCTTATAATAACGTTAAGGGAGCTTTCATTGGATCTCAACGTTATTCAGCCCACCCATATACGCACGACTAATGGGTATGGGCTGGGATACAGGCTTAATCCTAAAATGAAGGATATAATAAAAAGCGTTCAGAAGTTTTCAAGAATTATAGAGAACGCCAGAGAAGCCTGAGTCTCCCTATTCTTGAAAGGCGTGCAGGCTATTTGTCCTCCAAGCGCACCTTGCGTTGCCCATTATACATTTCTATAACCTCGCCAGTTTCTGTTGCATCCTCGGGCCCTTTATCGCTGCGTATGGCGGTATCGCCTACCAATCTGGGAAACCTGAGCGCATAGCCAGATTCAATCCCCTCATTGTCCCTAGATCTTCCGCAGGTATGCATTGGCGATCTGGTTATCTCGTCGGCTCTTACAGTTATCACATATTTAGGATATACCCAAAAATCAGGTTCTACTAAAGAATCAACCCTCGCCGGTTTTGATTTTACCTGTATACTGCTGAGCATTTCCTTCAATTCAGCCATCTGCTTCTCGGTAAATCCAGTGCCTATGCGTGACACCGTTTCAAACATATCCCTTCTCTTGTTGTAGACTGCGCCGAGCAGCCCGCCAAATTGAAATTCCGCACGCGATCCATGCCCGGAATAATAACCTATTACGACGAGATCCAGCGTATCCGATAATTCGCCCCTGTAACTTCGTTTCATCTTTATCCAAGAGAATTTTCTGGCGCCTGCAATGTAATGTGCCTGCAGATCCTTTGCCACTATGCCTTCAAGTCCATCGCCTACCGACTTCTGGAAGAATTCGTCAAGATCCTTGGGCGTGGTTGCCATTATCCGTTTGGCTGGCATTATTATCTCGCCCTTTTTAAGCAGCTCCTCCAATTTGGCCCTTCTGGATTCATAGCTATGGTTTAGCATGTCCTCGCCATTCAGATACATAATGTCGAACGCCATGAGGTGCAGGGGCAGCTCTTCTATCTTTTCCTTTATGCCGTGTTTTCTCTTCCTCTGTATGGTCTCCTGAAACTGCATGTATTCTCCAGTGGATTCGTTGTATGCCAGCGCCTCGCCTTCGAATATTATTGACTCGGCTTTTACCTCATTTATTGTGGCCTTTGCTATGTCTGGAAACATATCGGTTATGTCCTCAAGCCTTCTGGAGTATATCTTTATTGTTGATCCCTTTTTATGTATCTGGCATCTGAATCCGTCATATTTCTGCTCTACTGAACATTTTCCATGCATCTTTTCTAATATCAATTCAGGTGTAGGGAGCCTTTCAGCGAGGGCTGGCCTTATCGGCTTGAACAGCATAACGTTGAATCTTTTTATTCTGTCTTCGCCTCCATCTGTAAGAGCCTTGGCTACTAAACCCAAATCGCTGCATATATTGTATGCACGTTCAAGAGGTTCTTTGAGCTTGCGTTCTCCTGTCGACATGACAGAAAGCGCTTCAAGCATTGTAGAATCTCCGGCACCTAGCCTAAGCTGCCCCAGCGGATACCTGATAAGGTATCTTGCCTCAAGGGGCGACGACGCGGCAATCAACGAGGCAAGAAGCCTCGTCTTTATATCCTTGCTTCCGGGGCCCGAAGCCTTTGATATCTTGAGCATGACTCCATAGACATCAAGAACTGTATATGGTTCTGACGCCATGCGCTTAAGTTTTGATCCGGCTAGAAATTTTTCCGCAGCTATGCCAAGATCTCCGGACCTCTGGTATTCCTTCTCTATCTCCTGTTTGGTATATCCGGATGCTATGGCAATCGAGTCTTCCGCCATCTTGGCTGCAAGTCCAAATTCAACTCCTTCGAATGGCGGGGCGAGCACACCTTGTGTCATATATACTATTTTATCTATCTCTGCTGCATTCGCTTTTTTGAAGAGATCTGCCAGTATGTCCATCATGCTTAACCTTGAGGAAGTCTCCTCAAGCTTTTTGTAGTACTCTGAAAGCTCTTTGAAAAGCATAAAACCTATATAAGATGCAAATTTATAAATAAAAGCTTTATGTAAAGCACGCACATTGCGTTTAGCTACACGTCGCCTTCGACTCGTTTATCCATCCACAGTCGTATTCAGACGAACATGAATTGCCCCCAAAATCATTGTTTGAATCAGATGCCGATGAACCTATCCCGCACGATAAGCCGTATTTTATTCCATTGAACTGGTTGTTGGAGAATAGGTTGCCTGTAGATCCTATGACGCTCATCCCTATGCTTGCAGTTTTGCCGGCCACATTCGCCAATATATGTACAAAATCCAGCCCTTCCATATAATACGGATATGTGGCGTTTGCAAAATTATACCTTATATACCCATATATATCGTTCGCGGCGTATATCCCATAATATCCATTGGAGATATTGTTGTCTTCTAACTTCATGTTCTGAGAATCGCTTACGCTTATGGCTGCATCCTTCTGCAATGTCGCGTTCTGCCCCAAGCTTATGGTGTTATTTATCACTTCTACGCTAGAGTTTCTTGCGACTATGGGCGCGGTGAATCCCTTAAGGTAGCAGTTCTCTATCACCGTGTTATTGGCGTTCACAAAGTATGCAAAAGTGCCGCCATGTGTTGCTATTACGGTGT
>DAHXGO010000041.1:0-5808 GCA_027332905.1 Microcaldota archaeon
AACATGCAGTATTTGGATTAAAGGTGACATAAATATGTGCTATACTATATATTTTTAATTGGGTTAATAGGATAGGTGAAAAAATGGCTGATGAGATATCAAAAGAATTGTTTAAAAAGTATGAATTGCCGAGATTGCCCTACAATCTAGATGCTTTGGAACCATATATAAGCAAGGATATTATGGATGTCCATTACAACGGGCACCATAAGGGCTATGTTACTACCACCAATAAGCTTGTTGACAGATTCGAAGGAGTTGTAAAAGGTTCAACAACAAGCTATGACCTTCAGGGCATAATACGAGGGATGGTATTCAACCTAAATGGGCATAAATTGCACAGTTTATACTGGAATAATATGGCTCCGGAGAGCAAATCCGAAGGAGGTCCTGGCGGGATCGCAGGAGACATGATAAACAAGCAATATGGAAGCTTGGATAGGTTTAAGCAGATACTATTTGAAACAGCCAACTCCCTTCCGGGCACTGGTTGGACAACGTTGAATTATGATGTTGAAAATGGAAATTTGCAGCTTATGACGTATGAGAACCACTTTATGAACCAGATAGCTGAACTGCCAATAGTGTTGATATTGGATGAATTCGAACATGCTTATTATTTACAATACAAGAATAAGCGAGCGGATTACGTGGATGCATGGTGGAAATTGATAAACTGGGACGACGTAGAAAAAAGATTGAGAAAGGCGATAAACCGCGCGGAAAAATAGCTATAAAACATGGGCTTTTGAGCCCTTTATAACTATTTTTATTTCATCTGACGCAGACGCCATCACAGAAGCTAATGTTTTGCTGCTTTCATCTAGAAATTCAATAGCATATGGCGCCCCGTCTAAAAGGTCGCAACAAATTGGATTGGATATGCCATGCTTTTCCAGATCGAACGAAATCAATTCTTCACCAAGGTGCATGATCCTAATATATTTTAACTTGTCAAATATGTGGCGTTTATCGGATTGTTGCAGATCCTCCAAAAGACTTATTTTAGAATTTACATGGCGTCTGGCGGATACCTTGCACCCTATATCTTTATGCTGCACTGCAGCATTACTTGTTTCTGGATTTGCATTTTGATAGTATTTTGTTTTTATAAAGATAGTATCCTGAGACAATTTTTCATCGCCATTTTTTATTACATAGTTTAACGCGCCAGTTCTTGAATTAAGATGCTTAAGCTTAGAGACAACCTCTGAATCTTCGGCATATGTAAAAACGAGGTCCTTGCATGCTATGGGGGCAACATCTGAAGCCTGCTTCAAGTACAGCTTTATTTGGCACAATCTCCTTATATTTGGATCAATATCGTTTATATTGTGCACCATAAGCATTAGGCCTATGCCTTTTTTTCTAAAATCCTGCAATCTGTATTTTATGTCTTCTACAGCTGCAGTATTTTGCAGGCCGTATACGATCTGGGCCTCTTCGATGCATAACAATGCCCTAAGATTATTGTCACCATCAATTCCGAATCCTGAAAGAACCGAATAGATTTGATTCATGATTAGTGCATACATAAATGAACGTGTTTTTATGCTTAAATTGGAAAGATCAAAAACGACCCCCTTTTTCAATGATTCTAAAATATCTATGCCTTCGATGGACGCATATTCATCCCTATTTAATATGCCTGCTAGATTCTCTAATGCAGATTTTATGTTTTCGCCGTGTTTTGTATATTTGGTTCCGGCATTGGTCTTTTTTCCATGCAATTTTATTATAGATTCCTGTATCGCATAATAGACGCTTATTGGATCTGGACAGAGCGTTGTGGAGTATACTGCCCTAAATGCATTAAGGAGGCATTTTTCAAGAGGATTCTTATATGGGCCGGCATCTGAAACTGAAGCCAATAGCATTGCTAAGTTCTCGGAGAAATTTGTAGGATTCGAATTATGTGGGCACTTGAAGAAATTTATAGGAACTCCATCATCGTATATCCTTATGGATTGCATATTATGCATTTTTGCAAAATCATTCCATTCGGAAGTTGGTGACAGAATTGCAATCATAGCATTGTCATCAGACCCGTTTTTCGCCTGCATTTTTATGGCGTCCACTATTGCCATCCCCTCCATTGTCTTTCCGCTTCCTGGCAAGCCGCTGATGATACAGCCCAGATTAAGGGATGATTTGTCTATTGCAACTGCCTTTTCCGTCTCTACGGCAGCGTCTTTCATATATGTTCCCAGCGCTATGCCTGATTCCTTCGCAAATATCCTTGTAGGTATCACATAATTTAGGCCGTATATTCCGTAAAAGCTTAGAAGGCTTAATGCGTGCTGAATCCCAAATATCAAGCCATCGCTATTGTCTACGTGTTTTAATAGTGCGCGTATGTCTAATCTAATCGCTTCAAAATTTAATACCAGAAATTTGGATTTTATATAAGAATCAGCTACAGCACCGCACCCTGATGTAAATATGCATATTTTGTATACCTTTCCATTGCTTAACAAAGAACTATTTATAGACTCTAACAGTTCGATTAGCATGTCTTTTTCTTCAGAAGCGCCAAAAAGGTCATTTTGGAGTGATTTAGTCGAAAATAGGCTAAAGCCTCCCCTAACTGAATTGTTTTCACGAATCGGTATTTCACTTAGTATCTTTTCTAGATTATCCTTTTGTTTTTGGGCTGAAGCATAATTTTTAGGCATAAAAAGTATATTTAATGTCCCGGATGTTAGCCCTATGGAAAATATATCGTTCATAAGCCAATTTGACATGAGCTCATATTTTCGGTATATGTAATACAAGTCTGCATTCATTTCCTTATTGAATAATGGTCTGTCGCATTTATTGAAAGTTAGGCCAGGGATTGATTTTTCTATCTGCATTAAAGACCGGTATGCGTCATCTGCAGGCAACGAAATTATGGATTTTTCAGTAGAGAAATCATAACTTAGTATAAACGGTGTGTTACCCGTAGATTCGAAGAACTGAATCTTATTAAAATCTTTATTCGGGATATCTTTTATCTCAAAACTTAAGACATAGTCACTATTCATTTTATCACATAAATAATTGCAATGCTTATGAGCATCATTGCAATCAATTTTATATTGCCTATGCTGCTGCTTCTTGAATTTAGATAGTGCATAGTTATGATTGCAATAGGAGCAGTAAAAAGGATTATGATGACTGGCATCACCTGACCAGTGTATTGGTATCCAAGTGCGCCCAATACCTCATTTATTCCAATAAAAAACGCAAAGATGCCATAGCACAGCGCCAACCCTAAAAATGCGCTTTTAAAGAAGTTCTTTTTGTGATATATGGATTTTATATTTTTAAACATTTAAACACCTAATAAAGAAATGGTACTCAATAAAATCAGGACGGCCGTCCCAATTATTAAATCGTTGGATATTTTACGCCCCTTTTTGTTGCTGGCGAAATTCTCAATAACTAAGGATATTATACAAATCGCATCCAACATTATAGCAAAAGAAAAACCTATCCGTGCAAAATAAATTTTATTCATCAGCACATTATCACTTCTATAACTTTATTTTCTGCCAGTAATGAGAGCAGGGCATTTGTTCTACGAAAGGATGATGCAACATTGGCAAATCTTACCCTATCTGCTTCCAATACAGGAACTAAAATATGTGATTTAATGTGTGATTTTCTAGTTGCCAAATACTGCAATTTCTCTACAAATACTATGCTGTTTTTCTTTTTGATTGAATTTATGTCATTGGCCAGCAAATACCTACCAGTTTGCATGAATGCATCATATATATACCTTGAAACTATTGACAGCCGAATATCTTTTGATAATGATATGTTATTCCCATCAAAAAATAGGTAACCCAATCTATTCAGGCAATACAAGGCATATGTTAAACTTTCGTTAGTCTGCCCGCTGAAAATTGATTTGCTTGATTTTAAATGGTCTAGGATGTCATCGAATTTTAGGCTTATGCCTTTTGAAGCTGCCTTTGAAATGAATATTTGATATGCTTCATTGATTAATGCGTAGGCTTCGGGCATTGATATTCCCGTGCTAGAAGTTTCATGCCCATCAAAACCATCTATTATGATATTTATATTATGGCTGCTAATTTGATAGTCCGATAGAAATTTAATTCCAGCAAATAGCGATAGCCCTAAAAAGATGTATTTTATGCTTAAGTTGAACTCCGCGGTTGCCGCATATGCAGTTATTAGCAGCATTATAACCATGACGTTTTTACCTATCTTGTCTTGCAGCATCTAAAACACGCCCTTTTATATATGAAATAGTATCTTTATCCAGATTAAATTCATTGGACATCAATTCTGCAGCATTTGCTTCTGGGTAATCGTATCTTTTAAAGAATTTTTTAAAGAAAGCCAGATATATTTCATTTTCCCGCTTCAGCGCCGTATTTTCCTTCAATAAATTGATTATAGAATTAGATAGTGAAAAATTGGAATTATTAAGTTCATAGAGTTTAAGATTTGTCGACTTATCCGCGTTTGATTGCTTACTTATTAATTGGTTGTTGCCTTGCACTACGTCAACAATGTACGGATATAATGATTCAAGCTTAATCTCGTATGAGTCTTTTAGATAGGCAAGTATAATTACAAAATATCTGAATTTTAATGCTTTGTTTTTTTCAGTTGGAACTGAAAAATAATAAGAAAATTCTATATGATCCTTGTCTAAGATTAAATCGCAGTCTATTTCGCCTTTTGCAATTATTTTATACCTTAACCGTGTACCGCTCGATACTAGCATGAAACCCGGAATGAACGAGAGCACCCATATAACGTCCTTAAACGTTGTTTTCAGGCTGGCTTTTACGCATATGCTAGACCTTAATGTAAAGCCGCTTTTTCTTTTATCCTTAGAGTACATTGAAATGCACTTTTTTGAGCTTATTGTATGCTTTTACTATCTCGATATCAGGTATCTTGAATAGCCTCAATGAAACCAGGATGTCTGCCCTGCTTAAGCCAAAGTCCAACAGCATACTAATTATTTTTTCGAGCTCCATCGTTTTGTCCGACTCAGTTATGTGTTCCATAATCTTGTTTATTTCAATTCTTGCTATCCCGATTCCTTCAAGGTATTCGGAAAATTTTTGCAGATTTATAGGATAGTTCATACTTTCACCTTTTATCTCAAAGAATTCAACTTGTAAGCCATCAATATGAGATATAAGAAAACTTTTTGATCCGCTATTCTTTGTCAGCACCGACATAAAACATGACCCTACGTGCAATCCGTTCATTCTTGATATATCATATTCGCTAAACAGCCTTACACCTCTGATGATGTCATAATCGGCTTGATTTCGAAGTTTGAATATTGCAATATGCGCTGAATTTGAGATAATATCGTTATTTATGTCCCCCATAAGCTGAGTCGCAATAAATATGGCAAATCCGTACTTTCTGCTCTCCCTGAATAATTTACCAATGTTTTGCATAGGATTTATTATTTTCCAGGCCTCATCGACCACCAGTATATTTTTTATATTACTGGACATCCCAAGGGCAGGCATTAATTCCATTACTGATTTGAATATAGTATCTGCAAGAACCAGCTTAACGCTTTCATTTAAGGCCGATAAATCGATATCATTAAAACCTTTAAAAAAATCGTAAAGGCTTACACGCGTTTCGCCATCAAAAAGACCTGATTCGTCCAGCATAGACAATTTGTAATACAATTGCCCGCCTTCTGATTTTTTAACTTCATTAATTAATTCCCTGATCGAAAAATTATCGTTAAATTTATTTTTATACGGTTCCAATAAGGATCTAATCAGTTTAAACTCACTAGCGTCGGCATTT
>DAHXGO010000042.1:0-5791 GCA_027332905.1 Microcaldota archaeon
TTTGCAGTCGGCGAATCTGTTTCCGCCATCAGGTTCCCAATCGGCACGGCTTTTATGGCAGATGTCCTGGATCCTGATTTTAAGGGTGGCACAGATATCATATAGCCGCGCCGCGCCGCTTCAATTGCATTATCTACATTGCCTTCAAAGAAATGCAGATGCACTGCATGTGCATCCTTTTCATCAAGTATGTGCAGCACCTGTTGCATCGCATCCCTGGAATGCACGCTTATAGGCAGGTTTAGTTCATTTGAAAGGTCTATGAACGTTTCAAACAGCGCGATCTGCTTCTCAATGCCTTTAATCCCATTTGCGTGTGTAAAATCCAGGCCGATTTCGCCTATAGATTTAACGATATTCTTATTCTCCCTTATCAAGCGTATATTATATTCTATCTCATCGTCGCCTATATTCTCTGCGTAATCGGGGTGTATGCCCAATGCGGGGAATACATGCCTGCCATCAGATACCTCAAGTGTCTTAAGGTTTGATTTGGTATCTATTCCATTGCTTATCATGGTTGCCACTCCCCCAGCAACTGCGTCAGCTATCGCGCTGCCATCAAAGGCATATAGATGGCAATGCGCATCTGCCAACTCGATCAATGTTTTATATTTTGATTCATCTTCAGAAGTAATCTGTTTCGCGATTGCCGCCATATAATTACCAAAGCAGTATGCAACTGAGGCATAACCTGTAATAAATGTAATGTTAGGTAAAATATAATTATATGTGATACAAAATTTCATACAAGGTAATGCAGTGCGATACAAAAAAAATTCTGGAAAATCGAAGATCCCATATAAGGGCATAAACGTCGCATTGCTTGTAATTATAATAGCATTGCTGGCAGTGGCATTCTCCGACATCAATTCATTGAATGCTAAGATCAGCTCATTGCAAAGTAACGTGACGCTGCTCTCATCCCAGCCGGGATCTGCCGGCGCAGCTAATGGAACTTCGCTGCTTTCAATAAAAAGCTATAACATAAATGGCAGCATGATAGTGCCAAACACATCATTGCCGGGATTTCCCGTCATAACTGCAAATGCTTCATTTGGGCAAAGGCTTACAAACATAAACAAGCCCCTCAATTCATCATATCTTTCGGTCATAAACAACGCACCTGATTCTTATTTTGAAACTGCTGGCCTCATGCTGCTCAACGGCAGCATAAACAACAATGTAGGCGTTACACCTATAAAAGTTAACCCGTTCATACTCAACGGCAAGCCGACAGTAATATACCTTGGGTCTATAACATGCGTATTCTGCGGGGAGAACAGGTGGGCAATGGCTCTTGCACTGGGAAGGTTTGGGAATTTTTCTCATTTATTCGAAGGATATAGCTCTTTCGGCGACCACGACCTGCCTACCTTGTATTGGTCCCCGTCGCACTACAACATTTCTGCGGAAGATCTTGGCAATTTTTACAGCAGCAAATATCTTAATTTCATATCTATAGACGATGCAATGCCGATAACCAGCGGCTTCCAACTCAATTCTCCTGCACTTATGCAGCAAAGGATAAATGCTACTGGCAATGTGCCGTACAAAGATGCATTTGAATTTATAGCAAGGCTGAACAATTTCCAGGGCACTCCATATACTATATGGGGCAAATACAATGTGCCGGGCGCAGACGCGGTGGATTTTGGCAATTCTACACCAACAACGCAAAACCTTACGCTTACGTATATGACCCATAAGGATGTGTTTAACGCCCTCTCAAAGCCGAGCGATCAATTCGCATGGACTGAATATGCGGCCGCTGACATATACATAGCAATGGCGTGTTCGTCCATCAACAATTCAGCGCCCATATGCACTCTGCCTGCGATACAGCAGATGGAGATAAAAGGTGGATATTAATGAAAAAAGGTTTTTTTTCAAGCCGCGCCCATATATTGAAAAAGGTATTTACAAAGCCTGCATATATAGCAATAGCGGTAGCTGCATTCATAGCCTACTATCTTTTTTACAATTATCTGATAAGGCTGAGCAGTTATGGGATATTCATAACCACCGTACCTATGTATATGGTAGACACGCTGATAGCAACATCTGCAATTCTGCTGAGTTTGAGCGTCTTCGGAATTATGCAAAGCAGGCGAAGGCGCAAATCCATTTCTAAATCCGCTATACCTAGCAGTGCAATAAGCGTGGCTATGCCCTCCGTCGGCGGGTTGGTGGCAAGCTGTGGATGCGAAACGCCCATCCTTGGATCCATATTGTATCCGTTGGGCCTTAATTTCATAGCTGTGGGCAATGTGATATCATTCATATCTAGATATAATTTCACCCTTTTGGGGATTTTTATAGCGATAAATATGATGCTAATTTTTTATCAGTCTGGAAAAATGCCTAAAACCATCATATAGCCAATAATGCCCATGCCTATTGCCCAAAGACATGAATTGGAAGGTATTTAAATTTTGCTATCGCATGTTAAACGTTCAAGAATGGGTTAAATGGTTGTTACATAAATCGGAAAAGAAAGTGTTGAATGCAAGGTGGTAAAATGAATGCAATATCCAAAATGATAATGCACTACAAGAGAGCAAAGAGGGAACAGAAATTAGCCAGCGATCCAAATAATGACAGGAAATTCATAGTAATAAAGGACAGCCCGTATTCATGGCATATGGAATGGCTTGACGAATACGAAGCGTCTCAGAAAGAAGCAGAATCGCATAACTGATTTTAAGCTGGCATTTTCCAAGGCGTCAGAAGCAGAAGATAAAGCGGCGTAATTCCCTGCCTGAAAGCAGGAGTCTCACTTAGGTCCGAATACCTTGATATAATTGCACTACTGATAAAACATATCAACTTTTTTAGATTTGTAGCATATAATATATTTGGTGTAATGATGCCATCCGGCAGGGGATATGGGCATGTCAAGCCCAAACATGGAAGTGGCAAAACTAAAATCACCCATCCAAAAAATAAAACCCGGAATAGGCATGCGTATTCTAGAACCAAACCTGCTATGGCAAAAAAACGCACGAAAAATGCCAAACGCCATGCGGGCATACGTTTGCATAAAGCTTTACGCACGGGAGATCTGCAAGAGAAGAAAACAACCAAGCGCATGCATTCAAATCAAGATGCGCATGCCATCGTTCCAAAATCCATAAACGAGGCCCTTATCCTGGACATACTCGGAAACCGCGATTCTGGAACCACCAGCGGCGAAAGCGTGCTTCTTGCGCAGATTCTGTCAGGCTTTACTAAAAGCATGAGAAAACTTTCATACATGGCGGGCATATCCAACGGCATGTTCTTATACCGGATCAATAAACTGCAGAAACGTTACGCATGGTATCAGGATTCAGTAAAGGACCTATCAGAATTCTTCGAGAAAGCAGGATATATGGCATCGAGCTATGACATTTTTCCAGACAAGGTAGTCATAAAGCTTTACGGTGCGGGCCCAGACCTCGGGGGAAATATGCACGTTTTCGAATCCGGCGTAATATCCGGATTCCTTACTGCAGCTATCGGGCATTATGTCCCGGTCAGCGAGGAGGAATGCGGGCACGCGGGCGCCAGCTATTGCAGGTTCTCAACATCCAATTCCAAAGCTGCTTCAGATGTGAATAAGGACAACCTTCGCCATATAAACGCTCTTGCTAAATACATCTCAGATGGCAAGCCTACTGCAAAACCAGACACGTTTTCAAAGAGCTATCTTAATCTTATATACCAGGTTATAATGGAAAGGGAATATCTTGATAATATGAAGGATTTGCTGGGCTACTTCGGGAAAACCATACTGCAGATGTCCAATGCAAAGAAACCCAAGAAGCTGAAGGACGGCGGTCTGGCCGCATTGGCGCAGCAAAACATAAACCTATTAAACCTTGGCAAGTTAAATATTAAGAGCGCCAATGCGCTGGACGCTGAACTGATGTTCGATTCATCACAGTCCCGCAGCGAATTCGTGGAACTCGCAGTAGCCTTCCTAAGCGGGGTACTTGGAAAAGATATGGCCTGTGACGCCAAGCTCAAGAGCGAAAATGATTTATACAGCATACGAATAAATAAAAAGAATAAGTGACAAATTCAAGTTGATCCTATGGCTCTGGAATTCATGGACAAGATAGCCCCATACATACCGTCAATAAAAGGTCCAGCTAAGCCTCTCTCTTTAAGGGAGAAGATGTACTGGACGGCAGGCATACTTACGGTATATTTCTTGCTCTATAACATATATGCGATAGGCGTTAATCCTACCGCAGTTACGCAGCCGCTGCTGCAGCTTATAAGCATAATATTTGCGGCGAAGGTCGGCAGCCTCATCACCGTAGGCATAGGTCCGATAGTATTGTCTAGCATAATATTGCAGCTCGTATCTGGGTCAGGCATAATAAAGATAGACCTTAATGACATAACCAACAAATCGAGATGGCAGGCAATGCAGAAGCTCTTCGCCATATCAATAGCAGTAATAGAATCATTGATATTCGTCATAAGCGGATATGTGCCGGTAGCATCACCGTCGGTCATAGGATACGTCGTGCTGCAGATGGCAATCGGCGCCATAATAATAATATTCCTCGACGAAATAATGACAAAATACGGGATAACATCAGGTATAAATATATTCATAGCTGCTGGTGTTTCTTATGCGATAGTAGCAGGAACATTCAGCATACTGATACCAGAGGCTATAGCTGCCATTCAGGCCGGCGGTGCAGCTGCACCTGCAAACGCGCTGATGGCATTTGGCCCGCTCTTCTTTGCGGTAATAATATTCTTAGTGAGCATATATGCGTATGAAATGAAAGTGGAACTTCCCCTAAGCTTTGAGCAATTGCGGGGCATTGGGGGTCGGCTTCCAATTCCATTTTTGTACGTAAGCGTACTCCCAGTCATACTTGCATCATCGCTAGAGCTCAGCCTCACGGTATGGTTTAGATTCCTTGCAGGGGTCCATGGCACATTTGCCGGCCTTGCGAAGTTCATAGCATTTTACCAGCCAGTGGGAGGCTCATTGCAATTGAGCGGTGGATTGGCATACCTTATATCCCCCACATTTCCATTGCCGTATGCAGCACCGTATGGAATAGGCGGATATGGTGCATATTTCGGCTATTTGCTGACCCATACAAGTGAGCTCTTTCTACCGTGGGGCGGGATGCTGTTGATTCCAGAGTGGATACATGTCCTAGTATATATAGGCGTGCTTCTTGTGCTTTGCGTGATATTCGGGAAGTTCTGGATAGAAATGACCGGGCAGAGTCCAAAACATCTTGCAGAGCAACTTGGCACAACAGGATGGCAGATACCTGGCTTCAGAAGAGACCCAAGGATTATAGAAAACGTGCTCAACAAATACATACCAAATGTTACTGTATTGGGCAGCCTGTTCGTAGGATTCCTTGCAGCCATAGCAACGCTCACGGGCGCCATAGGCACAGGCATGGGGATACTTCTTACGGTCGGTATAATCTACATGGTATACCAGCAGCTGCTGCAAGAAAACCTATACGAAACATATCCGATACTTGAGAAGATCACGAAATAGGCAGAAATTTTCTGGTCCCTTCCGTTTCTTCCTCGTCTAAAAGATGCACCAGAAACTCCAACATTTAAATATTCTGAGGGGGTATAATTACCAACGAGAGAAAATGACGATTGCGGTTTTGCCCCTGACGATTGCGATTGTGCTGTTTGCCCTGTGGGGTTATGTAGTGTACCGCTGGTGGGTGAAGCCGCTCCGCCAAACGCTGCAACAGAAACAGAAATAGTTGCATCGAATGCACCAAAGCTGAGGCCCATTTTCACA
>DAHXGO010000043.1:0-5742 GCA_027332905.1 Microcaldota archaeon
GTACTCGCAGCTTGGCGCTGCTTTGAATGCTACCAGAATAGTCTATAGGCCTTATGGAAACGCATCGATATCCGCTTCCATGTTTATAGGTGCTTCTTTCTATTACAATCTTTCTTTGAGCATCAACGGCACTGGCGCGCGCAATACGTTTGCCATCTCGGATCGGTCTCTTGCGTATAATGCTTTGGCTCAAAATTCTGCTCTGCCTGCCTTGGTGATGCAGGAGCGCACATTTGTCTTTACGGGCTTAAAGCCGTATTCCGCTTATAGCATATCACTTCATGGCACAATGGGGCCGCGATGCTACCCTGGAGTAATATGCGCATATGCAGCGCCTGATTTTATATTGCTTGTGAATAAAACAGTAATCGTAGATACCGGGGCCAACGGGACCACAACCGAGACGACTTTGTACGGGTAGACGGTATATGGGTAGTGTAATGTCAAAGCACAAATGGAACATAAGGAAGGATAGAACATTTATCATAGCAAACCTTGCAGTAGTCGTGCTTATTGCACTGTTGATACTGGCCAATATGCACCTGCATTTTGGAAGCAGCGCAGTTGCAATAACGCATAACAATGCACCGTCATATCCAGACAGAGCATCTTTGAAAAATCTGACTTATGAAAACCTTACAAGCATAAGTACCGGTAAATTTTACAAAACCATTGAAATATATGGTATACGAAGCGTTGCAATAAACTTGTCAGCGAGCAGCGCAACGCCTGGAAGGAATATCACGCTCAGCGTATTATACAACGGCACATTCAACTTCGGAGTGTATAATGCAAGTGCATTCCTAGACCGCGTGGTGCAGCTGAATTACTTTGGATTTTACCAGAAGGGCGCAGGAGACATGCTCGTTTACAATAATAGGCCAAACGTGACTGATTATTTTACAATATCGAAGACCCCATATATAACTACCCCGCAAGGATACAACCCGTATAATTATACTGAAACCATAGTCAATGTGACCCCCACAGTAAACGCTTCGGGAAAACAGTGGATGTTCTGCGGAGGCACATTCTTAGTATACAGTAATTATACAGACTGGCCTAATGTGTTCAACCGCCTTACATATAACAGGACAGATTTGAGCAACTCGTCTGTAATCAATTATATATCCAGAACCTGCAAAGAATTAGTGGTACAATGACATCAGTCAAAAGCGACAGTATTTTCGGAATAAAACGCTCCTATTTAGTATACGGAATGCTTTTCCTGATACTGCTTAACGCAGCACATTATGGTTTCACGCATTATGAGGGTCCTAGCCTCTATGGAGACGATCCGAACTACCTGTACCTGGCAAGCTCGGTTATCAACGGAAATTACCGCCTTAGCCCAGGGTACATCTTTTCGCTGAGGCTCATGCAGTTCGGGCCAATAGCCCTGTTCTACGAACTCTTTGGCGTCAATACGCTTACCTCTTCGCTGTGGGACATAGTCTCTTATTTAGGCATAATCCTAGTGGTATTTTATCTGGTGAAACTTTTTTATAACGATAAAGCTGCGCTTATGAGCGCCTTCATAGCAAGCATATTTCCGCTTCTGACAAAGTTCGGCGTAACGGTTGGCGAGGATCCTGCTCTTTGCTTTATAGGCTCTCTGGCGATACTGCTTTTTATTTACGGCGAAAAATTCGGGCAGAGAAAATATTTCTTTGCGAGCGGCATGCTCCTAGTAGCTTCATGGTTGATAAGCTATGAGGCGGGCGTCGTTATCGCTTTTCTGGGATTTTATATCATAATAAGATTATTGACAAAAAAACTGACCGTCAACCGAATAAGCATAATGTTCATTTATGGGATAGCGATAGCATTTCTTATAACATTTGTATTCAGCGCATGGAATGCAGGTTTGCCATTCATAACAGTAACCAGGAATCTGGGATTTTATAGCGCAGTAGGCGCCAAGGTAGGGGGGCTGCCGACAATACCAAGCACAAACGTGAACCTTGGCTTTTACCCTGACACGATGTTCCCTTATTTATTCATTCAAACGATATTGCATAGCAACCTATCCAATGTATTCAGCAATATCTTTGCTTCAATATACAGGATGCCTGCAGATTCGGATTATGGCTTGTATTTTTACCTTGTGATGCCGATACTGGCGTTGCTTTTGATATTCAGGGAAAAAAGGGCCTTCTTCATCGCGTTCTGGTTCCTGTTTATGCTTTTGTTCATGGAATTCGGGCCTATGCACATAGGGCTGAGCCTGAACCCGCTGCATATTGTATATATACTGGCGTATAGATTAGGCAGGTTCTTGATGGTATTGAGTGTTCCACTTTGCGCCATAATAGGCATAGGCCTGACTAAGCTAATAGAGGCCAGGGACAAGCGCCTACTTGCCATCAATGCCATAATACTCTTTGCGATATTGGGCGTGCTTTATACCCAAAACCTTACAATATCCTATTTCTGGTATTATTGGGATGTATATCCGCAAAGCCTTGCGATACAGCCTGCCAATTACCTAAGGTATAACAGCACAGTGAATCATAACGCTATGATATATGTGGATGCGCTTTACGGGGTTGCTTCGCTCTCTTATACAGGCTCTGAATTCCCGTCTTATATTGGCGATCCGTCAACCAATCTCGTAAATTCGCAGGTAAACAACAAAACAAACTGCAGCGTATTCATATCTGGAAGCTATGCCGTCTGGTCCGGCCCGCCCCTGTGTTCAAATTGGGTCGATATATTCAATGATAGCCCGCCGACCGGCATTCCGCAATTCTTTATAAAAAATGAAGGCCCGGAGCTGCCCGACAAGCCTACAAATATATACTATATAAAATGATATTATGCAAAATAAGCTTTCTGCAATATACATAGCTCTCGCGGCAATGCTGTCTTTTGCAGCTTTGCAGGGCTCGGCTTTCGCAGCCTCACAAGGGGCATGCAGCTTGAATATTGGCGCTGCAGAATCTAATGCATCCGTATACTACAACGCTAACTGCAGCCTTATGTCATTAAACTTCTCTCATGCGTATAATTCCAGCTTTTATTGCAGCCACAGCGGTTTGATAGGTAATGTTACATTCGGGCAGAACACATACAACAATACACTATACAACTGCACCTTTTCCAACTCGCGCATATTGAGCCTTAAAAACGCTTCAAACAACCTTGCGAGCCCATACGGAAATTATTCGCTTGGCTTCTATGGCAACAGGTCCAATATAGCAATAGGATATTTCTTCAACTTCGTATCGCTGAACATGTCTGGATTTTCGGCTCCTGAAGGATTCATAGGCATAGTGCCATACAGCATAGCGTTGAAAGACAGGGTGACGGTGGGACTTCAAAACCTTAATTTCAGCATGGTAAAAAACATATCTGATGCGTATGGCATCCCTCTGCCTAGGTTCGGGGTTATAACGCCAATGGGGCTCGGCCATTTAAATACGCATTTCCTTCTCGACGTTAAGCAGATATACAGAAATAAGGTCTTGAGTTTCAATCCATATTGGATTATAGTCCCTTTTTGGGGGCATGACATACTCTCGTTCAAAGTCTTCAACATTACAGGCAACATGAATTACACGCCGACATACATAAAACCGGATATGATGGAGAATATACAGCTGCCGGACAATACAAACGTCTATTGGAATTACACGATAGTAAAATACAGCCATGCGCCAAACATGACCGCTTATTTGTGGAGCGGGTACCAGGTCGATCCGAATGGAAGTATAATTGACACGGTGCACAATGTCACAAATGGAACCATACATTTCGACAGGGGCATACAGACCCCAGGGATACATGAGACCATAGGCGTGCTAAAATCGCCATCCGCAATGGAGCAGGATAACTCGACTACAGAAACGTATTCGATAGGTCTTTCGTATTGCACCCAAAACGAGATACCAATAACAAATTCAGGGTATTATACGTTGGCGTACGGCAGCTTGCATTTGCTAAACACATTCACTCCATCTGGCACCACCTGCGAAAATGCCCTTACCCTATATGCAAATAACGTCACTCTGGACTGCAACGGCGGCAGGATAAATTCCACAAACCAAAGCATATTAGGCATAGGCACTGCCAATCTTACCATCAAGGATTGCAATATACACGGAAACGGATTGCTGTTGGAAAATGCCAAAAATGCAAGCATATTGAATAGCTCCTTTTATGCCAACTCGTTCACCAACACCGCAGTTAATGCAAACCAATCAAGCCTTAGGCTATCTAACGTTTCGTTTTACGGCTATGATAAGGCGAATGCCATAATGAGCACAAACTCTGAGATTACTTACAGCGGAACAGCATTCTACAATAACACACACGCTTCAGAGAATCAGACGCACACTACAGGAAACACGACAAATTCTACGACAACCTTGCCCTTATACGGAAATGGAAGCACTGCTTACCTATTCATCGCAGCGTTTGCGGCTTTTATTGCTGCAATCGTTCTGCTTTACGCACTCGTTTCTAAAGGCGGGCAACGCATGAAATAGTTTACAACTTGTATCCTATCTTCCTCAGAAACTCCCTCCTTTCCTTCTTATCAGAACTGGATTCTATGCCGCTTGCTGCGCCCCCATCCACTATGCCCAATATGGACTTGCCGCTATTTGTTGTGCCTATTATGACCTGCACAGGATTCGCAGTTGCACAAAAAATCCTAGACACTTCAGGAACATGCTTTATTGCATTAGACACGTTTATTGGGAATGCCTCTTTGAATAGTATTACGAACGAATGCCCCGCGCCTATTGCAAATGCATTCTTCTTGGCGAGCTCTTCCAGTTCGTGATTATTGCCCTCACCCCTTACAAGCCGCGGCCCGCTTGCTTCGACAAACCCTATCCCGAATTTGAGCGTTGGGCATGCATTCATCATTGCTTCGTATAAATCTTCAGTAGTCTTGATAAAGCCCGCATGCCCTACTATGCATTGCACATCTTCGCCTTTCTCTATATCAACAATATCAAATTCCATGGTATCGCATGCATATTTTCAAATTTAATTAATAAATACCTGACGATGTCTTCAGCACTGCAATCTCCTCGAAAAAAAAGCGCTCCTTTGCAACCACTTTGAAGTTATGGCGTTTGACATCTGCTTCATATCCGTTTATGGAACTCTCAAGCAGCAACACCACGTACTCATTTTCTATGAAGCGGGAATACGCTTTAAGAAACTTGTCTATGAGTTCGCGGCCGCTTGCGCCTCCGTCAAGAGCCATGTCCCTTTCAGCTACCTTTGCAGATTCAAGATAGGGGGGATTAAATATTATGGTGTTGAATTTTCCATTTATGCTTTCGAACATGTCGCTTTCTATGAAATTTCCGGCAACCCCGTTTGCTGTTGCATTTTCCTTTGCGCACCTTATTGCATTAGCATCAATGTCTGCAAACGTTACATTGCACCCATTAAGCGCAGCGACTATGCCGCTGATTCCGGTGCCGGTGCCCAGATCAAGAACGCTCCCAAACGCATATTTCTCAACCTGCCCTGCCATTAGGTACGAGTCTTCCAGCGGGCCGTATACCGAAGCGCATCCCTTTAGCCTTATCCTGTCTAGCATATGCCTTATAACTGCACATCAGGATTAATATGCTTTTCAAAATTGAAAACAAAAAGAAAAAAAGAAAAAATAAACGATTTGGCGTTTCAGATGCATCAGCTTGAGGTTATGCCGTAGGTTATTTCATCGCTTTTCAGCTCTATAGCCACAGTGTACCTCGTCTCTTTGCCTGCGAGTTT
>DAHXGO010000044.1:0-288 GCA_027332905.1 Microcaldota archaeon
TAGGAATCTTGAGATCGAGATGCGGCAGTCCTTTCTCGTCTCTGTACTTCATCGACATCGGAACTGTCAATGTGTTCCCGTCAATTTTTATCTGCTGTGATTTGAACGGTATTACCCAGGCAGTATCCTTCTTGTGGTATCTTGGATATGCCGCATTTGCATTGTTTCTACGGAGTTTCAGGAACGACTTTATTGCGCCGTCGACTTTCTGCAACACAGCCTGGGCGGTCTGGGATGGCAATAATGCGTAGAGGGTGTTGCCTTTTAGTATGTTGCAGAGATCGTAGT
>DAHXGO010000044.1:298-5683 GCA_027332905.1 Microcaldota archaeon
ATACAATGCAGAATTGTACAGTCCGTTGGTTATCTTTGCAAGATTGTCGAGTATCTCATAATTGCCCTCTACCTTTACAACCTGCGTCAGTTTCATTTACTCCACTACCATACAATATACTCAGGTATAATTAATAAATCTATGCATTTCGCATTCATCCCACGACTGAAGGTCGTGGGCTTTCTGCTAAGCGTTCTGTAAATAGGTATAAAGCTCTGGGAATGCCATCAGGCAAAAATTCAGTGATGCGCTGCGCTATCTCTTGTATTTGCTGTTTGTAAGCGCTATATGCGCGAGCATTGCTTCAAGTTGGATCCTCTCATTCGCCCCTTCAACTATCCTGAAATTATATGTGCCTAAATCAGATATTATGCTGAGTTTTACCCGTTCATCAATGTTCATCCCCTGGACCTCCTTATAGCATTGCATCAATATGTCCTCGGCGCTCATCCCGTGCTTTAGCATTAGCGTATTCAGCTCGTCCCTCGATTTGTCGAAGATTCCGTCTGTCGCGTATTTTAGCATGGCGACAATCTCCTTAGGCCGCGCTTTTGCCGCCACTTCGTATACCTCCTGCTCGCTTATCTTCCTGCTCTGCATTGCGGCGCTTTGCAGGACATTCGTGAGTTTCCTTAAATCCCCATCGCTCACATATATCAGGGCTTCTACGGCCTTTTCGTTTATATCGAGCTTTTCGCTTTCCGCCACACGCTTTATGTACTCCTCCATATCCACTTCGCTCAATGGCTTGAACCTGAAAACCACGCACCTGCTCTGTATGGGTTCTATCAGTTTGCTGGCATAGTTGGCACTCAATATGAATCTGGTTTCTGAAGAGAACTTTTCCATAGTGCGCCTTAGGGCGTGCTGCGCATCTGACGTAAGTGCATCTGCTTCATCGAGAAATATTATTTTTATAGGGATATTCGCTATGGATATCGTCTTGGCAAATTCCTTTACCTGACCGCGTATGACATCTATGCCCCTGGCATCAGACGCATTGAGCTCCTTAAATGCACCGTCAAAACTACCGCTGTACAGGTCGTTGGCCATGGCTATCGCACAAGTAGTTTTGCCTATTCCCGCGCTTCCTGCGAATATCATGTTCGGGAAGTTGCCCGCCTTTACGAATGATTTGAGCCTTTCGACTATAAGCTTTTGACCTATCACCTCATTAAGGTTTTTGGGCCTGTATTTCTCAGTCCAAGGCAAATCAAGGGTCTGCATAGTAATCACAAATAGAAGTCACATATGGATTGAAACTAAAAGTATTTATGGCTTTTTTGCATGCTTTTTCTAAATAATAAGTAATTTATATTATATAAAATAATAAGGAGTGTTAACATGCAAATTTTAAACGCCATGCCAAAGTACAACCTATTCGGTCTGGAAGAGCAGGAATACGAAAGCGCAAGGATAGTTGTGCTTCCAATACCCTATGAAGGAACGCTGAGCTACAAGTCAGGGACAAAGGACGGACCCCACGCAATCATAGACGCTAGCAGGAACATGGAGCTTTATAGCGAGGAATTCGGTAGGGACATAAGCAAGATTGGAATATATACGCTAGACGAGCTAGCTCCGGATTACAGCTCTCCAGAGGGTATGGCGAAAAGGGTTGAAAGGGAGGTAAGCCTGATATTAGAGGACATGAAACTTCCATTTTTGATAGGCGGTGAGCATACAATATCTGTAGGCGCAATAAACGCGATAGGCAAAAGGGAAAAGGATTTCAGCGTTTTGCATTTCGATGCGCATTCAGATTCGAGGGACGAGTTCATGGGTACAAAATATTCGCATGCCTGCATCATGGCGAGAGCAAGAGAGATAACAAAAAGCTGCTATAGTGTGGGCGTAAGAAGCGTAGACGAGGATAGCGCAAAGAGGTACGGAAGCGAAATCCTTTACATGAAGGATATGCATGGCATGTCGAACACCCAAATAGCCGAAAAGATTATCGAAATGACCAAAGAAAAGATTTATGTCACGCTGGATCTCGATGTGTTGGACCCGTCCGAGATGCCAAGCGTCGGCACGCCAGAGCCAGACGGCATGCATTTCGGCCAAATCGCCGAAATATTGAAGACTGTAATGAAGGAAAAGGAGATTCTTGGCATCGACATGACCGAACTTAGCCCATTGCCTTCGTTAAGCCATCCAAACTACGCCGCTGCAAAATTGGCATACTTCCTGATAGGGTATGCTATGAAAGGTGTATAAATGACTAATAAAATTCCGATAAAAAACAGGACGCCCGACGAAGCAGTAATAAGGGCAAACGACAGCAACTGGAAGAAATTTGAAAACGAACACCTACTTAGGTCAGAAGAAAAGAAGTTTGAAGACCTTTTTGCATTGGTTGCGAAGCGCGGAGATCTCACCAAGGATATATTCAAGGCCCATGCCAAACGTGGCAAGATAGATCGCGAAATACGGGAAATAATAGTGCAGAACGAGCAAAAGCTCAAGGACATGGGCCTTCTTAAGAAAAACGAGTATGACGATATAGTATTGAATCTAGATTCCGACCTGCTTGGTAAATATGCCGCAATAAAGGACAAATACGGAATAGATTTCGATAGGATAAAAATGAACCCCTATTTCATAATAAACGATAGCGTAACGGGCGATGTAGTTTCATCATTGGAGTCATCCGGGGTGGACAAGGCAATATTCACATCATTCTCGAAGCAGAAGCTGTCAACGTACCTTAAGAGGAACTATATGTCAAAGGCAGTCGAGCGCATAATGGAGGAATATAAGGACAAGAAAGCCATAGAAAAAAGAATATACCTGTCGATAGAGTCCCATCACAGACAAAAGAATGATTAAACCCCTCTGCAACCCGCGTGCCCATGTCGATAGCGTGCACCCGATTATCTATGCAGTTCCTCCTTTGGCAGGGTCATCCTGGAAAAGTCTTTGTCGGGAACCTCGATGTACATACAGTATCCCAAATTCTTTTTTAAAATCCCTGCAAGTTTCTCCCCAGGAATCGCATCCACTTCGCTCTTTTCGTATGCTGGATGTCTTTTTTCGATCCAAGGCGAGCCGACATGCCTTGCTCTAGTAAGTCCAATCGCATTATTTATTACGGAATCGTTTATTGCGCCCTTTTCATAGTGCCCATCGGCTGTTTCTGATAGCACCTGTTTGCATATTTTGTTTTTTACATATTCAAGCCTATCCTTTTCATCAATCCCGTATGGAATGCCGTTCAGCAGATCTTTTGCCACGGGCATACCCTTCAGTGCATCGTATTCTGTATAAGTGTGCCTGCCTATCTGCCTTTCTTTCAATCTCATTCTATTAATTATATCGTCTACGTTATAGTGGTCCAGAAGCATCAATCCATGGATCAATGCGCTTTCGACCCCCCAAAATACCGCATGGCTGGCAATTACCTTGCCGTCTACATTTATGGTCGATGCCCTATTGTCTGCTTCTGCACCTTCAACGCCCAAGCTTATCAGCGCGTTCGTAACTTTTTCGGCAAAAAATTTTCTCATATCATCGAAATGCTTAAAACTGCCATCTCTCGGAACTGTGAAAGTATAAGCTAGGCAATTTTTGTCGAATTGCACATGCGAGCCCCCGGTGATTCTCCTTGCAATGTCAAAGCTTCTATCGTCCTTAAGTATATTATCTTTGGATTCGCCATAGCCTATGACTGCGGAATCCCTGTTTACCTCCCAGAATCTTATTGTCGCTATATTGTGCAGAGCGGATTCATTAAGCGCGTATTCCTCTAACGCCATGTTCTGGCGTATGGAAAGCCTGTTTATGCCAAAATACCTATAATCAAACATGTAACTACAATGCATATTCAGTTATTTATTCTTTAAAAATGTGAGCGTAAAACCCCGCGTTATTTATGGGTTTTTATTTTTGGGTCGCCCAGCTCTATTGCTTGCCCATATATCAACTAAGTTAACAAAACCTTTAAATATTAGAATTGCTATAATAGTATAGTAAATCGTATAATAGATAATATAGTAAATAGTATAACGGGATTAAAATGAATAAAGAAGAGACAAAGATAATGAGCTATCTATCAGATAACCTAGGTGACGGAGGTAGCATATTAGAAATGTCAAAAGATATAGATAAAAGGTATGGACCTGCTTATTATTCGAATATATACACTACTGCAAAGAAACTTGAAAAAAAAGGCATTATAGCTATAGAACGTGAAGGAAATAGCAAGTTAATAAGACTTAATACGCAAAATCCACTTTCCACCTATTATATATCAGAAATAGAAAATTACAAAAACCAAAAAATAAGCATGTCTAAAGAGATGCTTAGCAGCATCTTGAGCTTTACTCAAGAATTCGATATATTCTCTATTTGTGCTTTAGAAGCAGAAAAATACCAAAAAATTAACAGATTGGAGTTATTGATCCTTACTAAGAACCGTACTAAGAATCATAACCAAAATAGTGCCTTAATGCGGTTATTACTCAAATTAGAAGCTACATACAACATTAAAATAGATCCGATTGCACTTACTTTGGACGAATTCATAAAAATAATGAAAACAGACGAATTAGATATACTAAAAGATTTGATCTTAAATAAGAACATTTTATACAACAGCGACGGTTTCTGGGAATTAATAAAACGACATCAGATGGATACTAGATATAAAAAGCTCAATAAATTCCCACAAGATCTAACAAGAGGCGAATTGGCATATAACTACAGTAGATTAGGCTATCGACTGAATGAGAATATTAAACAGACTAATAAGATAGCTATAGAACCCACAATATTTTCAATGAGTATTAATGATGAGATTAGGATAAAATATGGAACTTTTATTCTTTTATATAAGAATATCGATAAAATAAATTTGGCTTATTTGTACTATATCTATAAAAGATACGACGAATTAGGTAAATTGAAGGGAATTTTACTCTCATTAACTAATTTAACCGATTTGAAAAGTAATAATGAGATCAAGTATTACATTAACCTTATTTCGAATAAACCGGATATTTACGATAATAATATGATTGAACGATATTTAGAGTTGTATGATTAAATGGTAAGGGTTTCGAAAAAGCAACTTTTGGATGTCCTTGAGTTATTCGATCAAGAGCTAGGTAGAAATATTGTGCTAATGGCAGTTGGCGGTACTACAATGACTTTATTGGGCATAAAAGCCTCCACTAAAGATATTGATTTTAATATACCTTTGGATGATGATTTTAAGGAATTTAAACGTCTCAATGAGAAAATAAAGCCCGGTGTAAAAATTGATTTCTGGTCTTCAAATACGATATTTAGTGGGGTCCTGCCAAGTGACTATCTGACATCCTCCCACGAATAAATTCGTGGGGTTCCTCACGGTTTCAAGATTTGTTTCAACCATTGGCGCCA
>DAHXGO010000045.1:0-5637 GCA_027332905.1 Microcaldota archaeon
GATAGTGCTGGCGTTTATCTTGGATACCTTTGACAGCGCGGACTCCATCTTCTTCCTGGCCTTCGCGGCTGTACCCTGCACGAAATCGTTTATCTGCTTGTCGAAGGTCAGTTTCACTATCTGGCTGTAGTTGGCGTCAGACACCTGGTACCTGATCCTTATGGAGGCGCCGCCGAACTTGTATATTGAAGCCTGCACCTTGAACCTGTGCTGTGAATCACCGATTTTGAGAACCTCGTCTCCGAGGTTGAATATAGCGGGCACGTTGAACGTGGATATCTCCTCCGGAGTGGGCTTCGTGAAGTCATATTTCGAGAAGTCCTCCTGGTTCTTGAGAAGGCCCGAGAGCTGCTCATCGCTAAACGCAGCCCCAAAGTCGTACATGAACAGATAAACTATCTCGCCCTCCATAAACCTCACCTATACTAGTCAGGCACATATAATAACCCTTTCAGGGCTTTATATATTATCAAAAACCGCATAATTTTAAATATATGAGCGTGAACCCTACATTCTTGAGTAATGAAATTAGAGTGGACCGCAACCAAAAACCGCAAGTCATCGTCGGACCAAAAACGGAGCTGAACAGCCATCGTGAGTATAGGAGTTCCCAGAGCCGCGTGCCATTTCACAATACGTAACCCTGCCAAAAAACCTCTAAGAGATAGTTTCGCTGATCGATAAACACATCCTCTGCAAAATGTAGAAGAAGCCCAAAACCATTTACGAATGGAAAGGCGCCACAATCTCGTAAATTCTACATCAGTGATTACCTCATTTACATACTTATTACTTTATAGCAGCACTTATGGGCAACCTAAGCCTCTTCAATTCTTTCTCAACTATAAATTCGTCCCACGCACTGTTGGTATTAGTATCGTCAGCCATTATAATACCACCATCCTTCACACGTTCATATGCCCACTCAAGCTCAAATTTCATATTTGTATATGAATGATCCGAATCGTGGTAAAAGATATCAGGAATAATATCAAGTTTGGGCAAAATATCTGCCGATTTGCCTATCATAACTGAAAATCTATCTCTTAGATTAATTGGCACTATCCACCCTGGTTCCTTCCCTGCAGGTATAAATACCGCGTCTGGTTTTCCATCTTCGTTTACATAACCGTTTTTGTTATAATTTGGGTAATCTATTGATATTAGTTTTCCCATCTTGTTCTCATGCATCGCTTTTAGTATGAAGTAGGTTGAGACGCCGTTAGCGACTCCCGTCTCTACCATTAATGAAGGTCTGTATCTCTTTATTATCAAATATATTGCTATCTCCTTTATACCTGCACTTGCGCCTATCGCAAATCTATCAAATTCATTTTTATTATAATAGGTGTAGAGGCTTTTCCTTATATATTCTATATCATTCCTTTGCAGCAGGTACGAAATTGCGGTTTTCATAGAGAAAATAGGATTCTGCAAACCCCTTTCTATGAAATTAGTAGATACCATAAGCTCACTGACTAGAAAACTTTTTATTCTGTATTTTATACTTTTCCACAATAAGCCTTATTGTCAAGGCTATGCCTCTGTTATTTATCCTGCCTTCCAAGTAATCTTTTGTTAGCTTGTCAACATTCTTGGGGCTATCTAATCCAAGGTATTTTATTACTCCAATCTCATTGGGTCTCTTAGACACCTTAAACAAGTCTCTCCTCGTTAAGCCAAATTCTCTGCACGCTTTGCCTCTTTCACCTTCAATAAAATTCAAATAGTTGACCTGGTCTTTCCAAATTCGTGATATATTCCATATGTTCCTTTGCCTATAGGCGTATGCAATGCTCCTCAAAAAGTAAAACCACAAATAATCGCCCCTTCTTATCTCTGAGCTTGGCTTTTTCAATGTTATTTTTGCATAAAGACCAAACAACGCTTTTATGCTGCCAATAACAAATTTGCCTTTTGCGGAATTTGTGTCAAGGGCAAAGAATTTCCTTGCGTAATCAGCCACCATATTCCTGTAGTCATCATAGGAAAGCATCTCGAAAATCATCATCTTGTTATAATCATTCTTATCGTGATGCATAAGATCCGTTCTGTGTGCTATAAAATACTCGTCTCTAAGCGTGCACAGCTTGCCATGCACCTCTGGCTGCTCATGTATAATGCCCTTGAAAAGTACCTTGTTTTTCCTAAAGAGCCTGAACTGCCATGTAAAGAATTGCGTATGTGAAGTTACTGTTGCCTCTTCATAGCGCTTTATTGCAAAAACATCACATTTGGCGTTGCTAATTATGTTCCTGATATTTTTAGCTAACTCGTAATTTACCCTTTCGTCTGTGTCAAGGTAAAAGATCCATTCCCCTTTGCACTTGCTTATTCCATATTGGCGTAGTGGATCAGCATAGCCAAGCGGCAAGGCATAGTAAACTTTAATCTTACTGTAACGCTTTGCCTTTTCAGCAAGCTCTCTGTGCTCCTTCTCATCGCTTGAGTCTATTATGACAACCTGGTCTACAGCGTTGAGCATAGACTTTGCTAGGCCGAGCGCATTTGCTGTGTCGTTCCTTGAAAATATGAGCAAAGAAAGCATAAATCCACTTTAAAGTATTTTATCCTAAGGTTTTATAATATTGGCATAGCTACAGGCTAGACCTTGCGCCAAGGAGCATAATTCCTGCAAGCATTGCCATAAGCGCTGCAAACGAATATGCGTAAAGCTGCCAGCGTATGGAAGGCACCGGCACGTGCCGCGCAGCCAGCTGCATGGCGTGGCAATTTTAGGGATATGCCGTAATGGAATAAGGCGCAAAACTTTTTACTTGGCATCATAAAATATGTGCACTAAAATGAACACAATATTTGTAAATATGTACATTGCAATGTACAAATGACAAACTAAGATGTGCAGCTATGCATAAATGAGTCAATTTGCTTATGAACTCCCAAACAACGTTAGTGCTAAACTCACACCGTTAACAAATCCTGCATCTACTTATAGCCCAGACCTTGCTGAAAGCAGCACATTGCCCGCTAAGAAAGCCATAAGCACGTAAGAGCAAAAATCCAACCCCTATTAAGGCATCATGGCTATAATATAGTTAAGCATGCTTCTTGCAGGGATCCTGTATTTAAGCTGAACTTTGTATGTGTCATCTAGGCCTTCTGCTTTCCTGCTTATCTCTGCTGGCTTTATGGATTTCAAGAAAGTTTTGTATGATTCATATGTATAGCTACCATCCGATGCTGCGTCGACATACTTCTTGAAAAGATTTGCATCGGCAATCTTTGTTATTGAGAAGTAGATGTCGTAAAGGTCCCTGTAGATAGTGCGCTCGTAGAATGCTTTGAACTTTCTTGCAAGAAGCCCCTCCAGCCTATACGACGGAACTTTTACAGAGAGATCCACAGGAAATCCGAAATATTCCAACATAGGGTGCAATGTGAGTTCCATTTTTTCAAAATCCAGGTCTTGAACCACCAATTCAATTTTTATGGGCTTTGCCACACCTCTGTCAGCATAGAATACAATATGCCTCAGTTCATCGTTTTCGCTCACGATATCATAGTCTAAAACCTTGTAACCTGCTAGCGCCTCTTTTATGTTCTTGTATGCGTCTTCAAGACTTATAGCAATAACATCGATATCAAGATCTGTGGAGAGCCTCTGCTTTTCAAGAATGAAGCCCCTGTTTATTGCTGTGCCACCAAACAATCTGAGACTATTTCTTGCACGTACATTGGTGAACAGAATTTTTATGAGGTTTGTAAGCTCTATGTCATATTTTACAAGCTCGTAATCTATCCCAGTGCTGCTTACTATATAGCCAATAATCTTTTCATAGTTTTCCATGCGGTCATCTGCTTGAGTTGTCGTATATGTCCCAGCGTCTGCTAAGCACGCCCTTTACTTCTCTATGGGGCAGAAGCCTGCCCACTATTCGCTTGCCAAGCATAGATTCAATCTTTTCAAGCACTGATTCATCTGCTCTTGCCTTCTCCAAAAGCAAGCCAATCCTCTCTTTAAGAAGGCTGTTTTCTGTAATGGCGATGTACTTGGTCAATTCGGCGTAATCAGAAGGTTTGAATGCTGCTATGAGCCTGAGCAACGGCGCTATGTCGCTGATTAGCCATATCTTGTAGGCGCAGTCAAAAAGCGCCTTCGCCTTTGAAGCTATTTTGTAATTTTTCCAGAATACAAATCCGAATGCAAAGCCGCCCATGGGGATTCCAGCAAAGACATAGCCAGAAATGCTTTTCGCCTTGCTCCTGTTGCCTTCTATTGCTGTGAATATCTTTTGCAAATGCGTCTGGGCATAGCCATACAAAAACAATGCGCTCTCGAAGCTTATATAGCCATCAAAAAGATACGGAGCTACGGCATATGGGTCGAAGGCATTGTCAGAAGGAACATAGAAAAGGCCGCGCTTTATCCTATATAAGGCTCTCTTCCTTGCAAGATGGCTCGCAATGCCTATAATTCCTTGCCTGCTTGAAAGACCTTTTCTTTCTCCAAGCTCCTTCAGCGTTCTTATATCGACTATGCTATCTGGCTGCAGTTCTTTCATAAGCAATTGCTCTATGGGTGTAAGCGTTATTTCCATACTATCATTTACCAGATTGCAATTAAATTGCAAATTACATTATTTTTCATACAATTTAATAAAATGCAAATATTTATACTTTACCAAGCACCCAGCATCTCTACATTAATACAAAATACAATATTATAATTTTGACCTCGCTCCAAGGAGCACAACTCCTGCAAGCATTGCCATAAGCGCTGCAAACGAATATGCGTAAAGCGGGCCAAGTGTATATAGCAAGCCAAGCACAAGGTTTGCAAAGAACAGGCCGATGCTTCTTGAAGCGGTAAGAGCGCCCATACCCCTGCCCGATTGAAACCTGCTCTTTACAAGCGAGATTATGGTAGGTTCGAGCGTTTCTATGCTTCCAAGCGCTATGCCCATCATAGCTACTCCAAAATAGGAGCCCAAAGCACCTAAGCCGAAATGATAAGAAAGCCCTATTACAAGCGAGCCCACGCCAGCAAGCATGTAGCCGTCCAACGCGAGCCCTGAGACGCGCTTCTTTACGATAGCGCCAGAGACATAGCCAAACACAGCTGAAAGTAGCAGGAAGAGGGCATAAGAGGCAACACCATAAAGGCTTGTCGATTGCTGCGCAATGGTAAGCACAGGGAAGCTCATGCTGTAGAAGCTGAGCCCAAAGAGGGCTGTAGCGATAAGCACAGATCTATAAGTCCTGTCTTGACCAATTTTGGCTTTCGATCTAATCGCATGTTCCTGTGCATTTTCTTTCTTTTGCGCTCTGCCTTTATACCTTACAAGAGCAAGGCAGAGCGAAGATATTAGAAGAGGGACGATAGTCACAAGGAACAAAAGCCGTAGTGCAACTCCGAAATATATGCCAATTGAGAGATAAAGTACCGCAATTACCCCGCCGCCAACGTCAAGCGCGTTCAGGAAGCCAAAGACCTTGCCCTTGTCAAGTTTGCTTGATATGTCTCCTATCATCGCCCTGCGCGCAGGAGTGCGAAAGTTCCTTGCCCACCAACCGCTGGAGAAAAGCGCAGTGGCTTCTACAGGCGTAGAGGAGATGCCTGTAAAAGATAATATAGGTATGAGAAGATTGCCGAGAATTGCAATCCTCTTCTTCCCA
>DAHXGO010000046.1:0-5395 GCA_027332905.1 Microcaldota archaeon
CTATTCAGGTATCAAGCACAGCTTGGGCTTAGAATCTTGTGTTGTTTTTGGTGTGAAATATGGCTAGGAATATCTGCGTGAAACAGCCAGAAAAACGATCTCAAATCCATAGCAGGTTCGAGAGTTCAAATCTCTCCCCTGCAGCATTTAAAACTTCTTCATGTTCGGATAAGCAAAAGCTTTAAATAAACATATTGTTTATTATCGATATATGGAGAGTTTGACCGAAAAGATCAGGCGTGCAGTTGAAAACTCACCAGACGGCATCGCTGAACTGGAGATTCTGGAGAGTCTGCGACTCTGCGATAAGTCTACCCTGAAAACCACAATGAGCAGGTTGAGTAAATCTGGCAAGATCATCCGCCTAAAACGTGGCGTATACTCTTCAAATCCGATAAGAGACGCATTCGCAGCTGCACAACATACCTACAACGGATACCTTGGATTTTCAAGTGCATTGTATATACACAGGCTAATCACCGAGCTTCCATTCCTTGTAACAGTAGTGACAACACATAGATCGGCATCAATGGCAATCGGAGCCTACGAATTCAGAGCTGTTGCTATGAAAGAGAAGGCCATTGGGTTCGAGAATATCGGAAATTTAACGGTTTCCACCAGAGCCAAGACCTTATTTGACTGCCTTTATCTAGAGAGATATTCAATCGAGATAGATAAACTTATTGATGCTTATAGGACGTCAAAATTAAGCGCAGCAGAGCTGAAAGAATTTGATTCATATGTAAACCGTTTTGTTTCAAAAGGAATGCGCAGCAAGTTTGACAAGATTAAAAAAACGATAACAAGCAAGGGTCGGTTAAAATGGAATTAGATCTGGAAATATGTAGGACGATTGCAATTCGTTATGGGCTCCCGCTCCAATTCGTATTCAAGGAGTTTCATCTTGTAGAGGTTATATCCCAAATAGCTGCATTTATGGCCCAAAAACCAGATTCATTGGTGTTAAAGGGCGGCACTGCGCTCAACAAAGCATATTTGCAGAAAACTCAAAGGTTTTCAGAAGATGCCGATTTTGATTTGGTAACAAAGAATGCAAGCGAAGAACTGTCTGGATTTTCGAGAAGTCTGGCAAACAGCCTTAAAGGATATAAGATTATGGATTTCCGCAGAGTGCACACCACGATGCAGTTTTATTGTATGTACGAAACTCCTCTGGGATCCAAGGATCACGTTAGAATTGATATAGCCCCAAAAAAGCTTCTCACAGCCAAACCTGTGGAGACTAATCAGATAGTCTCTGAATTTACACATTCTTCTATAAGTGGTATAAAGATATACTCCCTAGAGGATTTGACTGCGCGTAAGATAAACGCACTTGCAGCACGCGCAGAAGGCAAGGATGTATACGACGTCTACATGGCATTTCCGATGTGCTCTGGGAATGTGCTCAAGACTGCTGTTGAATTGATGCTGGAATCAGAAGGCAACTCAGAAACAGTTGATTCGTTCATGCAAAGGGCTGTCAGTCGTCTGAAAAAGAGCGACCCAAAGAAGATGCGCAATCTCACGAATCCATTCATTCCGGCAGCAAATAGGCCAAAGAATTGGGAGGAGCTGAAGAACGACCTACTGGTAAAACTTGACGACTTCCAAAAATAGCCCCCCGGATTCTCTTAGACTGCTAGTTGATTAGTTCAGTGCTCGTAAGAGTGCTTGAAAGCCCCTCCTACTCCGTGCAGGTTCGGGCACGCCGAGCTTCGTTCGGACTGCTGCTACGACTAGGAAACACTCTCAAACCTCTGGTATTTTATTCTTCAATTTCTCTATTTTCATGTTATTACGCTCCTGGCAAGGCGGCCAACACGCTGATCGTGTTGGTTGCTACAGGAGAAACCGACGACAAAAAAAGAGAGAAAACCCCCAATAAAGTAACTTGAGTCAAAGTATTTAATTTGTCAAGTTCCTATGTTAATCATTCGTTGCGTTACACTTTGACTTTCTCAGGTCGCTGAGGAAGCCCACACCGTTTACGAGTGGGAGGATGTCACGGTACCTAAGAAAACCAGTTTAAACTGCAGGATGCCCAAACTTTTATAAATATGATTGGTTATTCATATATTATGTATGGCAGCGGCGAAACAATAAACGCTATTCGCATTGTGTTCAATTCCAAGGCATACTATATGGTATTTCTAGTGTTTGCAGCTCTGACCTTCCTTGGTTATTCTTATCTGTTTTCCGGCTCTTCATTAAATCTTGCCATGCCAAAAATAGCTTTTGGACTAAATGCCTATTCATTAATCATATCCATATCGATTAGCATACTCCTAGCTCTCTCATTGGTGATGAACCTATTCGCGTTTGTGAATGGGGCTGCAATGAATGGAAAATCTGGTTTAGGCGCTGTTATAGCATCAATAATACCGAATAGTCTTTGCTGTACATCTTTGGTGCCGGCCATCTTGGCTGCCTTTGGCGCTCCCACTGCGACAATAATAGGGGCAGCAGGTGAACTCCAGGGCCCATTCGCTACTTACGAAACCCTGTTCATCGTTCTCTCGATAGGCCTTCTCTTGCTAAGCATTTTATTGGTTTCAAGAAACATCGCAAAATGTTGCACGGTGAAGAAATGAAAAAGAGTAAGATAGCAATAATTGGAATTGGATCCCTGATTGCCATTCTTGCTATAACTTTATTGTTTATGAAATATGGCTCGAATGGCAGTAATACGGCGCCGCAGAACATTACTGTTGGGTCGATAGCTCCGGACTATAGCTTCCTTCTAAGCAACGGTTCGTATGCGAATTTGTCCGCATACAAAGGGCATGCTGTAGTCCTTTGGTTTGTAGCCACTTGGTGCTCATCATGTGCCCAAGGCAATGAGGTGATAAGCCAGAACTACCAGTTTTTCAAACGGCGCGGAATTAAGGTTATTGAACTGGAGCTTTACAATGATTTGGGATACAGCGGACCGCCTATAACAAGCTTTGTGAATTCATATGCCCCAAGTGCATACTCCAACGGCACAATAATCCCGGCACTTGCAAATTATAATATGACTGCAGCCTATGACCCAAAAGGCTATCTGGACATATATTACCTTCTCTCTGGAAACAGCACTGTTTTGTATATAAACGGCTCTCCATCATCTACTCTTGGCCAGTTAGAGGAAGCAATAAACAGCACTTTATAGCGTGATTGAATGGACAAACTTGAATTCAAGACTTTCTTTTATGCAATAGGCGATTACAGCAGGTTCAGCATATTGAAATCCCTGGCAAAGAAAGATTTGAATGTAGGCAGAATCTCTGCCATAACTGGAATTGAACAAAGTAATGTATCTCACCACATGCAATGCCTTTTGAATTGCGGATTTGTGAATGTAAGGAAAAAAGGCAAGGAGCGCATTTATGCGATCAACCCAGAAATGAGGCAAACAATAAACAGCATCATAAGGCACATAGCAATTTACAAAAAACGGATAATATCATGTGATATAGCAAACAGGGAATATATTTCAAAGGTGATTAAATAGAAGAATTTGAGTATGCAATACTCGGTCAAGGGTCAGCTGCCTTCTCGGCAGCAATAAAAGCAAACAGCATTGGGATTAAAACTGCAATGGTAGGCAGGGGTGCAACTAAGGGTGCGGTGCTTGGCGGCACTTGCATAAACGTCGGATGTGTGCCAAGCAAGAGGCTAATAACAGTAAGCACGTTTATTGAAGAGCTTAGGAAAAAGAGATATTCCGGACTGGATTACAATGTTGGAAAGCCGGATTATGCGAAGATAGTCAAAGAGAAAGACAGAATTGTAAATGACCTTAGGGCTGAGAAATACAAGGATGTATTGGAAAGTATGGAAAATGTCACGTTCGTAGATGAAACTGGGACGTTCATAGATGCAAACACGATCAAGGCAGGGGCTAAAGAGATAAGGGCAAAGCACATACTAATAGCAACAGGCGCAAAGGCTGCAATACCGCAGATAAAAGGCATAGAAAAAGCAAAATATCTCACGAACGAAGAAGCGCTGTCTATGGATTATCTTCCTGAGTCGCTAATAGTTGTCGGCGGCAGGGCGCTAGGGCTTGAATTCGCCCAGCTATTTGCCAGATTTGGAGTGAAGGTTACCCTGCTGCAGAGGAGCGACAGGATAATACCTAACTGGGAACCGGAAATGAGCAGCTATCTTACAAAATACCTGAAGGAGAGCGGAGTTGAGATAGTGACAAATGCTGCCTTGTCCAAGATAAGCTATAGAAACGGGGCAAAGAGCATAACTGCAATGGTTAATGGGAAAGAAGCAGTTTTTGATGCCGAAGAAATACTTTTTGCCACTGGAAGAACTGCCAATACTGAGAAGCTAAATCTTGAGGCATCCGGAGTTCAACTAAACGAGAGAAATTTCATAAAAGTCGATAAGTCGTTAAAGACAACATCTGAGAACATATATGCTGCAGGAGACGTTACCGGTGAGCCTATGCTTGAGACGCTGGCTGCAAAGGAAGGCAATACAGCTACTTCTAACATCTTCGAAAATGCAAACAAAACGATAAACACGAATGAGATACCAAGCGCGATATTTACCTATCCTGAAGCTGCAATGGTAGGCATGACAGAAGAGCAGGTAATAAAAAACAGGATAAAATGCAGCTGCAGCCCTGTAGAGTTCAAGTTTGTGGCAAAGGCCGCAATAATCGGAGATACTAGAGGCATAGTTAAGATAGTGATAGATAGCAAAACCAAGAAGATACTGGGCGTGCACATTCTGGCTCCGCATGCTGCGGATCTTATACATGAAGGCGTGTTGGCGGTGAAATTCGGGTTAACGATAGACGATATAATAGATACCGTGCACGTCTTTCCAACGCTCAGCGAAGGGTTTAAGCTGGCTGCGCAGGCATTCTACGAGGATATCTCAAAGCTTAGTTGCTGTACTATATAGCAAGTCCAAAACTCAAAAAGATGCGAATTCCATAAACTTGCAAAGGCATAATGTAAAGCCATGCATGATAAGGAATGCAAAGCAAGTAGGCTCCGATTTCCAATGGGCCATATAATGCATTATGCAAAATGCACCATAAATATATCCATTATTGTCTTCACTTGCAGCCTAGATAAATAATACCAATTATTATATCATAAAAGAGAAAAACAAAATGCAAAGAAACATATAAGCAGATATTCATGAAGTTGCACATGATGAAGGTGTTACGCTACTAGGATATACAGAGCTTCCTGCAGTCCACGTCCCGAAACCGCTGCTGCTCACAGATGCATAATAAGGATAGTCTCCTATCAGGGTGTTGCTAGTTGGGCAATACATATATCCATTGTAAATTGCACATCCCTTAGGAGTAAAGCCAGAAGGAAACGTTTCGCTCCCTGCAGTCCACGTGCCGAAACCGCTGCTGCTCACAGATGCATAATAA
>DAHXGO010000047.1:0-5372 GCA_027332905.1 Microcaldota archaeon
CGTTGCAGGAATCTCCCTAAGCGCTGCGTGTCTCGACATAGTTCTCCCTGCCCCATGGCAGGATGAACCGAACGTTTCAGTCATGCTTTCGCTCCTCCCTGCAAGGATATAGCTTGCGGTTCCCATGCTGCCTGGAATGAGGACTGGCTGTCCAACAGCTCTGTACTCTTTTGGTATCTCTTCTCTTCCAGGACCGAAAGCTCTCGTTGCTCCTTTCCTGTGCACATACACCTTCCTCCTTTTGCCCGCAACCTCATGTTCCTCTAGTTTTACTATGTTATGAGATAGATGATAGAGAAGATCCATCCCGAGAGCATCAGAACTCCTGCCAAAGGTTTCTTCAAAGCTTTTCCTTATGAAGTGCGTCATTATCTCATGGCTGCTGAATGCAAAGTTGACTGCTGAGCGCATGGCAGCGAGATAGTTGTCTGCCTCCTTTGTCCCTATAGCTGCGTAAACAAGTTCTGGATCAGGCATTGTTATATTGTTTTTCTTTTGCCAGTCACCGCATATCCTAAGATAGTCGCTGCATACCTGGTGGCCATATCCACGGGAGCCGCTGTGCAGCATTATCACAACCTGGTCTTCCTCAAGACCATATGTCTTTGCGATTTTAGGATCGATGAGCTTATCGACCTTCTGGACTTCCGCAAAGTGGTTTCCAGCGCCCATTGTACCTAGTTGTTGCACTCCCCTCTTCTTGGCAAGGTCGCTAACCTTGCTCGAATCAGCGCCGGCTATGCAGCCCTTCTCTTCTATAAACTCCTTGTCAGCTTCGATGCCATATCCTTTTCCGATTATGTAATCAACGCCTTCGGTAGCCACTCTGTCAAGGTCTTTTATTGTGAATCCGAGTTTGATTACACTACCGACACCACTTGGTACATTCTTGAAGAGTCTGTCCATGAGCATTGGCAGTTTTGGGCGCACTTCCTTCTCGGTAAGGTTTGTCTTTATGACCCTGACGCTGCAGTTTGAGACAACTACGCCATTTGCTATAAAATTGTGATTTTCATCGTCTACTGTTATATCGTATACCTCACCATCATAGTCTAGCTCGTCGTTCGAGAGAATTTTGTTATAGACAAAACCACTCTTGCCGACTTCAGATTTTGCAATAAAATCATCAAATCTTACCGCATTCCATACCCTTGCCTTCCCCGCTACATTCCATATTGATTTCTCCACAAAGCTTTCAGTTACTGTCCTACTAACCATTATGCTTTTTACCTGCGCTACCGGTAATTTCCAATTGTGGTACATGACATATGCAGCACGCCTGGAAGTATCAAGTGAATCCCTGATTTTAGCCAAATAGCCTAAGTAGATGTAAGCAAGGCTAGCGAGCCTTTCTTTCTCTTTATTGTAGGTATAACCGACTTTTCCAAAGAATGTCTTGAGATTCGCTGTATTAGAATCTACAAGTAGTCTATAACCTATCGTCTGACCATCGATGCCATTATACCTGTATCCTTCAACTTTAGATGGTTCGCTTGTCTCAATTCCTAATGTAAATAGAAGGAACCGTATATCGTTTAAGAACTCTAAAATATTTTTTTCCAAGAGCACAAGCTTGCTTACACTAAATTGTGGTGCATAGAAATTATAACCATTATGAGAGGCTGGCTTTGTCATCTCTGCTCCAAAATAAGAAGATAAGAACAATCGTCTCTGCCATTTGGATGCTTCAAACAACCATTTCGGCACGCGATATTCCATATTAGCCTTTTTCCCAAAAGGGGTGCCAAGCGCTATGAGGAGCACTGATAAGGCAATAGAACAAGCATGCAAAGAATGCTCCTCAAAATCGAATTCACTTTTCCCATATCGTGTATTTATTTTGTGATGCCTTTTCCTACTACAGATAGCGGACCCGAAGCCCAGTGTATTGAGATCGTTTTTAATTACCTCCAAGTCCTCTTTCTTCCCATAGAAGTGAACCTCACCCACGCCTCTCTTAACCGACTTTGGAATGGTGCCATCGCCAAAAACAAAACCTATAATCTTTATGAGCAGAGGTAATTTGTCTGAATCTAAGTACAGCTCATTAAGGGCAACCCTGCGCAGGTTGCATAGTATCTGATTTTTAGCGTTTCCTGCATTTGTTATCCCAGCAGCGTCCATCGCTGCTAAGAGGCTTGATTCTGAAAGTATTATTTTGTGCTCTGGCCTGTCGTATCTTATTCCTTCGAACCCTTTAGAGACCAGCCTATCCTCAGGATTTAAATTTGCCGCTAAAATCATCCCCCTTTCCGTTAAAATCGGATGGTCTTTTGTAGCATAGATGGTATTCCCGAACTCGGTCCTAAATCTAATGATCTTTTCTCTCACTCGTTTCTTCAGGTAAAGGGCGATCCTAGAGTCAATAGGCGATTGTGTTTTCAGATCATAAGCCTCCAATAAAGGTTTATTCTCCTCCAAACGCTCTATAAAATGCACAGCACCATACTTATCCAATACTTGAGCACCAGGCAAAAGACAGTTAATATCATAACCAACTGCGCCAGGAGAAATAATTCCATCATCAGCATCAAAAGCGGCGACACCACCTATAGGCATGCCGTACCCCTCATGCCCATCACTCATCACAAGCATGTTCTGTACGATTCCGGGGAGCATGGCCGCATTTGTGGCCTGTTTCAGAGTGCGGTCCCTTTGCATCGTATCCACAATGTTCTTGTTGGCGTAGATGCGAACAGGCACCCTCATGCCGAGACGTTCGTCTTTCTTTATCTCCCATAAGTAATCGTTTATCTTATCTACTGACACATTATCACAATCAGCATCCTGCCGCTTTCAGCAATCTATTGAACTGCTCTTTAGATAGCCACTTCATATACAAATAGCTTGCTATCTCCCTCCTGTTCATGCCAAGACGCTTCGCCTCTGCGCAGCACGCCCTGTAAGCCTCTATCTCCGTCGGGCGGTCCACGTAGTCGTACCTCATATCCCATAAATTCTTCCCGTTCATGTGCTGCTTGAAGTGCACGAGCTCGTGCACCACATCCAGATAGAGATAAACCAACCTTCCTTTCTCGAGATACCTTTTGCTTATCATTAACCTGTTCCTTCCCTCGTCCACCCAGGCATAGCCCATGTTGTCATAGATCCCGACCTTGAGTTTTGAGAATACTTTATCAGTATCCTTTCCAAAGACGCGCCTTACCGCAGGGATATCCTCGAAGTTGGTGAATACGTCTGTGAAGTTGACAAGCTTGCCATAGATATGTATCGTCGTGCGCTCACTTCCTCTCCACCACTCCTGCTTTTTGCGGAAAGGCCTGCTCTTTATCCCCTTCAACTTCCTGTTTATTCTTATCGTAGCCAATATCGCTTTTGCCTTTCCATTCAACACGGAGATTATTGGGAGAAGAGAATTAAAACTTAAGTGTAAAAGCAATACTATGGAGATAAAGAGGGCAACTATTGGCGACTTAAAAGAAATTCAGGAATTGAATCTTCGGTTATTCAAGAAAGAATACAAAGAATACGATAAAACCCTAGATCTGAGCTGGACGACGGGGAAAAGAGGGAAGAAGTATTTTAAGGAGAGTATTTCCAACAGCGGCTCTTGTGCCTTGGTCGCCAAGGAGATGGCAAGGTTGTCGGTTACCTTATCGGGGCTGTAACAGAGATAGCGCACTATCGTACTAAAATCAAAAAACAGATAGAGTTGGAGAATATGTTTGTCCTGGAAACCAAGAGAAACCAAAAGGTCGGGACGAAACTCGTTGAGGCCTTCATCAAGTGGGCAAGGATGAAGGGAGCGGATAACATTTCGGTCACCGCAGCGGCACAAAATAAGAAGGGTATAAGGTTTTACAGGAAGCTTGGTTTCAAGGATTATAATTGCACTCTTGAAAGGTCGCTGTGAGTTTGAAGGAGATCAGCAGCAATCCATAAATATCAGATTGGGTTCAACTTTTTCCATGGTGTACAATCCGCGGAGTTTTAAGGAAGAAGAAAGTAACAGTTTATAGCACAAAGCACAAGAGTTGACCATATGAATACATATCGTAAAGGAAGACGAGGAGAGAAGAGAGCTGCATTAAAGTTGAAGGCACGCGGTTATAACTATGTAAGGTTAACTCCAGGTAGTCGCGGACCGTATGATGTTAGCGCCACCAGTCCGAGAGGCAACAGGGCATATGTACAGGTAAAATCTGGGACTGCCCACATGGATAAGAAAGCAAAAAAACGTTTGAAGAAATACGCAAAAGAAAGGCACGGAATAGCGGTTTACGCACGTGAGAATCGTGGAAAAGTTAGATTTCATATTCTGGCGAATTTTGCGAAAAGAAAGAAAAGAAGAAGCCGGTAATGACTCGCTCGTATTGGGATTCAAATGGACAAAAGTTATTATTTTCAGAATAATCAATGCCCATACTGTAAAGAGCATCCCTACTTACTGGGTATAACGAGGGATTTTATAAATGTGCCAAATCCTCCTTTAGTACAACCATTCCTAGATGTAAATGGTAATCTGAAGTTTGAGATGATCACTGAAACGAGCGATTTTGTGTTATCTAAACCCATAGCAATCATCATCAAATCTTTAGATATAGAGCACTATAATTGGGTATGTATGTTGTTTTGTTCAGGTTGCAAAAGACTTTGGTTTATACCGACTAATCTAAAGACAATCGGAATAAAGGTTGTTAAACCAGACAAATACGGTTGGATTTAATTCTTATTAGTAATTTTGAATTAAGCTTTATAGAAGGTGCAAAGAATCATTACTTTTTCATTCGATTCCAACCTTTGCCTTTACAAACTGGACATATTGGGTTGCCCAATAGACCAGCTTCAATTTTACCAGTTCCATTACAATAAGCACATTTTCTTTGTTTTGCCTCTGCCATAAATACCCCCTACTTACTTAGTACAAAAGTTATTTAGTATGATTGGGAAAGCAAAGCTTATGTTTCTATACAAATCTTCTTTATCTTTTGCAATATAACGCATAGTTGTTGATGGAGAAAGATGCCTTGCATACCTGCCTAACCTATATTTTCTCTCTGCTTTAGAATTCAGCCTGAGGAGATTTGAACCTCTGCCCCTATGCCCCCAGCGGGATTTGGACCCGCATCTCAGGCTCCGCAAGCCCGCGTTCTATCCAAGTTATACTATGAGGGCGCGATAGACGGCAGTTTTATTAATATATCTTAAGCTATTTAATCCAATACCAAAAGGACAAGTGTTAGCGTGGCTTATTCAACATACCTTACTCTTATAATCCCGGCGATATTCGCTCTCATCGCCACATATATAGCCATGCTATTCGTCAGAAGCTATTTCCTCGAATCCGGTGTCATATCGCGAAACCCGAACAAGAAGAAGGATGAGGTCATCCCCACAAGCGGCGGAATCGC